>DATLUO010000289.1 GCA_035533075.1 Pirellulales bacterium
GTGAGCGTGGCCGAGTCGGCCAGCGAGTTGCCGCTGCCCACCACCACCGCGCCTTGGGCTTTGGTGGTGATGCTCGGGCCGGTCGGACTGACCGTCTCCGGCTCGCTGCCGAACGGGCTGGTGGCGCCGCTATTGTTCGAGTCGCCGCTGTAAACCGCAACCCATTGGTAAGTACCAGCCACAGTTGGCAGGTAACCGCCCGGATTGTTGCCTTGGCTCGTCGTGTAGGTGCCGTTGCCGCTGACGGTCACTACGTCGCTGTAGACGTTGTTGCTGTCGCTGCCGTTGGGCGTGACGCCCGGCGCAAACAGGTAGAACGTGATCGTGCCCGTCGCACTGTAGCCGCCCGAGAGCGTGGCCGAGTCGGTCAGCGCCTGTGTGGCGGTCGATGGCGAGGTCGTCGGAGCGGGCACCGTCGGCGTCTTGGAGTTGATCGTGCCGGGCGTGCTGCCGCCGCTGTCGCTGTCGATGTAACGACCTTCAGCATGGTAGAGAATCTCGCCGCTGTCAGGGCCGTAGGCGTTGTTGTTCTGGTCCGGCTCCAACTGGTCGATCGCCAGCCCGCACACGAAGTCGATCTGATAATAGCTGTTGGGGATTTTGACCGTCAGCGAGTGCGTGCCGGGGGCGAAATTTCCGCTCGCTTGCTGATAGATCAACTGCTGGTAACCGTTGGAGCTGGTGAAGGAGGTGCTTTGAGCGTAGTAGCTCACCAGGGTGAGCGTGTCGTTCATCCCCGACGGCACGGTGAAGTTGACGGTCACGGTGTCGCCCGGCGCGGTGTTCCCGGCCAGGGTCGATACCGTGGTGGTGCAGCCGCTCGGCGTCTTGATGGTATAGCAGACGTTCGTCGGCGCACACGTGGGAATCTGATAGTCGTCGAAGTTGTAGCCGGAATAGCTGCTTCCGGCCGTGACTTGGACGGTGTAGTAGGTGTTTCCGGCGCTGCCATCTGGCCCGCCGCCCGTCTGGAGATAGCCCGTCGGCACCACTTCTTGCACGAAGTAGGTGCCCGGCGTGGAGACACCGAAGCTGAAACTGCCATCCGCGGCGGTGGTGGTGGTGCCGACCAACGCATCGCCGGCCTGCAACACGCCGGTGTCCAGCGTGTCTTGATAGAGGTTGATCTTCACGCCGCCGTAGGGCTTGTCGTCGCTGGAGAAGCCATTTCCGGTCAGGTCCAGATACTTCGTGCCGCCGATCGTCATGTTACCCATCGAGACCGTGCCGCCGGGCTTGGTGTTGATCGAGGGTCCAGCCGGAGTGGACTTCTCGGGTTCGTCGCCAAAGTTACTGGCCGTGGCGTCGTTGTTCGTGTCGCCGCTATATACGGCTAACCACTCGTAGGTGCCGGTCACTACGGGCGCATAGCCGCCCGGATTGTTGCCCTGGGCGGTCGTGTAGGTACCGTTGCCACTATTGACGTTGACTACGTCGGCATAGACGTTGTTGCTGTCAGTGCCATTCGGAGTAACGCCTGGCGCGAAGAGGTAAAAGGTGATTGTGCCGGTGGGCGCGTCGCCGTTCGACAAGGTGGCCGAATCAGTCAGCGCGGCGCCGCTGCCAAGCACCACGGCGCCGCCAGCGTTGGTGGTGATCAGTGGGCTCTGCGTTCCGACGGTCCAGGGCTCGGAGCCGAAGGGACTGGTGACGCCGGCGTTGTTGCTGTCTCCGCTGTAGACGGCCACCCACTGGTAGGTGCCGGTGGCGGTGGGCAGGTAGCCGCCAGAATTGTTCCCCATCGTCGTCGTGGTGTATGTGCCATCCCCGCTGACCGTCACCGTGTCGGCGTAGACGTTGTTACTGTCGGTGCCGTTGGGCGTTACGCCCGGCGCGAAGAGATAGAAGGTGACGGTGCCGGTCTCGTTGTCGCCGCCTGAGAGTGTGGCGGAATCGTTCAAATACGTCACCGAGACCGTCGAGCCGCCCCCGTTCTCGCCGCTGGTGTTGATTCCGTTGAGCACGTTGTTGGCGTCGCTGGTCAGGGTTGAATCGCCGCCGTAGAACAGGCCGGTCGTCGGATTGAAATTGTTTGCCACGTCCTGGAGGACGGTGGCGACGCTGAGCGACGTGTTATTGGCGACTCCGAAGGCGGCGCCGTTGCCGCCGACGTTGAAAGTGGCACTGCCGCTCGAGGTATAGCCTCCAAATGCGGCGGCAAAGGCTTGCACATACGTGTTCTTCTGCAAACCGCTGGGCGTCCACAGATTCTCATAGACTGTGGCGACCTGCGAGTTGGTTAAGCCGTTGAATGTCGTCGGGCTCCCTGGGAAGCTGGCCAACGTCGCGCTGGTGTACGGATTGGGCGTGCCGAACAGGTTGGGATAGTTGGTCGCCAACGACATGCCCAACAGCGTGGAGCTTGGTCCGCTGTCGAAGTCATTTATCACGGCTTGGCCGTTGTTGTTGTGCCAAAAGCCGATGGTGGCGTATTCGCCCGGCCCGACAATGATCGTCTTGACGCTGGGCGTGGTGTTGATCGCCGGGGTGGACGGGCCGACGGTCTCCGGCTCGCTGCCGAAGGGGCTGGTGGCCCCAGTGTTGTTGGAGTCGCCGCTGTAGACCGCGACCCACTGGTAAGTGCCGGGTATCGTGGCCGTGTAGCCGCCCGGATGGGCGCCGATGCTCGTATCGTAACTGCCGTTGCCGCTGACGGTCACCTGGTCGCTGTAGACGTTGTTGCTGTTGTCGGCCAGCGGAGTCACGCCCGGCGCGAACAAGTAGAACGTAATCGTCCCGCCAGGATTGTAGCCGCCCGACAGCGTCGCGGAGTCGGTCAAGGGGGCGGTGGCGGTGGAAGTCGTTGTCGTCGGAGCGGGGACTATGGGCGAAGCCGTATTCAGGGTTCCGGCCGTGGAGCCGCCGCTATCGGACGAGATGAAACGCTGCTCGGCATGGTAGAGGATCTCGGCGCTGTCAGGGCCGTAGGCGTTGCTGTTCTGGTTCGGCTCCAACTGACTGATCGCCTGCCCACAGACGAAGTCGATTTGGTAGTATGAGTTCGGGATTTGGACCGTCAGCGAATACGGCCCTCCGGGGGCGAAGGTGCCGGTGTCCTGTTGATAGATCAATTGCTGCTGCGCGTTCGAGTTGCTGAATGTGGCGCTCTGAGCATAATAGCTTACCAGGGTGAGTGTATCGTTCGCTCCCGACGGCACCGTGAAGGTAACCGTCACGGTGTCGCCCGGCGCCGTGTGGCCGGCCAAGTCGCTCACGTTCGTGGACGACCCGCTCGGCGTGGTCACCTTGTAGGAGATGTCGGTCTCCGTACAGATGGGAACCTGAAAGTCGTCGAAGTTATAGCCGGAGTAGCTGTGGCCGTCGGTGGCGGCGACGGTGTAATAGGTGTTTCCGGCACTGCCGTTCGGCCCGCCGCCCGTCTGCACATCGGTCGCCGGCACCGCCTCCTGCACGTAATAGGTGCCCGCGGCGGTGACGCCGAAGCTGTAACTGCCGTCGTCGGCGGTGGTCGTGGTGGCAACCAACTTGTCGCCGCCGCTGCCGGTCTGCAGCCCGGCGGTGCTGTTGGTCTCCTGGTAAAGGTTGATGGTCACGCCTTTATCGGGCGTATCATCGGCCGAAAAGCCATTGCCGGTCAGGTCGAGGTACTTTGTCCCGCTGATGGTGATGTTGCCAATGGAGACCGTCCCGCCCGGCGTAGTCGTGATCGTCGGCGCCGCAATGTTGGTGAAGTTGAAAGTGTCGGTGCCGATCAGCGACTGATCGCCGTTCGAGATGGGAGCGCCCGTATCGACGGGCAGGTACCAAGCCTGGCCGGTCTTGCCGAACGACTCGTTTATGTAGCTGGCGGCCTGGGACTCTTCGTCGGCAAACGTCGCGGAACTGTAACCCCCTTCGCCGCTATACCCTGGAACGCGGGCCGGGTTGATATAGGTCTGCGTCGTCAGAGTCGAGCCGGTGTTGAAATCGGCCGGCGTAAAACTGCCGGTGTCAAGGTTGCCTCCAGCGTCGTACAACAGCACATCGATGGCCATTTGCAGGCCGACCGCGTCCTGCCCGTCGAGCGGGGTGTTGGGCGGTACACCATATTTTTCGTAGAGATAAGCGATCCTGGCGCTGTAGGCGCCGGGAAAACTGCTGGTGGGCAGCACCGAAAAGGTGTTGTCCGCCGGCCCGACAAGGTTTTGCTGGTTGTTCGTGCAGAGCGTCAAGAAACTATTGCCGTTCACCGTCGCGGGGAACTGCAAATAGGTCGAGGGAGAGTTGGGATCGTCTGCGTAGCTATAGGTCTTGGTAATTGGGTTGTACGTGCCGTCCTGCCAGCTTACGACGTCCCAGTTGTTGTAGAAGCCACTGGGGCCGAACGTGTTCTGTACATTGACGTCGACCGCCGCCGATTGCGGCAGGTTGACGTCGAAACTGTTGGCCGTCGTTCCGCTCGTCGCGGGTCCGACGACGTTGCCGACCTGCGTAAAACTCTGAGTGGACAAGTTGGCGTAGCCCGCCGGCGGCGTCTCGATGAGGTCATATTGCGCGCCGGTGAGAAGCGTCGGCACGATGGCGACGTCGGTGGCCGCGGTGCCGCTGCTGGCAAACAAATACCGGCCATCGCTGAGGGTGGTGGCGCTTCCCAGCTCCCCGCTCACCGTGTCGTTTCCGTGTTGGTACAAGGTGACCGTAGCGCCGGCCAGGGGATTATTGGCGGTGTCAGCCACCAGGCCTTGCAGGAAAGCCGGGCTGGCCGTGAGCAGCTCGCGCCGCTCGAGCAGCTCGCAGATTCTCGCCAGTCGTGTGGCTGGCGAGAAGGTTTGGCGTTTTTTGCTCTTTGCGAATAGACGAAGGGTCTTCTTAGAGGTCCGCGACATGGGGCATTCTCCGGCGTTGAAGCTGTTTATGTTTTAGTTTAATTACGATTGATCGCTGCGAGAGGAAATTATGGCAAGCATCGAGGTCTTCATTTGCCGGTCGGTCTTCGCCGGCGTTGCGGTCACCTATGACAACAATGACCAGTTCCCCGTAAACAGCACGCACACAAGCAACAACCCGTTGGTGACGCAGTGCGCGAGCATCGCATCGCTCAGACTACCCCGGCGAGAGTAGGCGTAACCGTACGCCACGCCCGCCAATGCGCCGGCCGCCCAAAAGCGGCCATGCAACGCCGCGAAGGCCAGCGCCGAAACCCCCGCCGCCCACCAGGCAATGCGCCGCGGCGAGACGGCCTCAAAATCGGCCGCCATCAGGCGGCGCATCAAAAAGCCCCGGAATGCCAACTCCTCGACGAGCGGCGCGATGACCAGGTAACCGCCGGTCCGCGACACCCACCAGACCACCCGCCAGGCCGCCGGCCAGGCCGCCAACTCCGCCGCCGGACCGACCGTCGCGGCACCGGAGGGCGCCAACAGGACCCACAGCGCGAACACGGCCGCTCCCATCGCAAAGGCCGCGAATAGGCCCCTCATCGCCGCCCCCGCGCAGCGCTGGGAGGATGGCCTTCCTAGGCCGTCTGGCTCCAGTCCTTCTTTCGCGACCGCCTGGGAAGGCCATCCTCCCCATGTCGCCGCGTAGGAATTGCGGAAGTACCACAGCGCACCGAGTGCCGCCCAAACCCGCAAGGGATAAAGGCCGTCAACCCCGTGCGAAAAGGCACCCGTCAACATGCCTACGGCGATGACCGACAACATCGGCACCAGGTAAGCGGCCGTCGGATTGCAGGCTTCGCCGTGCGCCACGGAGGCCGGCTTGGCAAACCACGTCGAACGCCGCGCGACGACGACCAGCCCCAGTCCGATCGAGGCGAACGCGATCGCCCCCGCCTGCGAGTGAAAGCCCCCCATGGCGATCGATTCGGACCAGGAGGAGCCCATCGCCACCAGCAACGTCATGCGCAGCACGTTGGCCACCAACGACGCCGCCGCGCCGAGCGGCAAAAGCACCAGCGCCTGAGGCAGGCGCAGCGCGTCACGGTCGAACCAAAGGTAGCCGCTCAGAAAGGCCAGGATGAGGGCCATTCCCTCGTAGCCCGAACAATCCGGGTCGATCCGCACGGCGAAGGAAGGCGTTCCGATGACCAGGCCCGCCGGTTGGTAGACGACGGCCGGATAAACCAGCGCGAGCAGTTGGGCGGCGCACCAGAGCGTGCCCCGGGCAAGCGGTTGCCAGAGCCCGTCGGCCGTCAACTCCGAGGCCCAGACCGCCGCCCCGATGCACAGCCCCACGCCCAGCCCCGAGCAGGCGCTCGCGGCCAGTCGTCGCCAGATTGCCGCCGGCAGCGCCGCGAGCCCCCAGCCTGCGACGCTCAACACACCGCTCGCAAACCAAGCGAGCACCCAAGCCGGGGCGAGTCTCCCCGCCGCGCGGCCGTGTTCCAAAATCTCCTCCGTCAGCCAGACGAATGTCAATAAGGACACGACGTGCAGCGCGAGAAACCATGCCCAGCCGTGGTTGGCGGCCCACACCCAGCCTACCCGTAATTGGTCCAACAGCGCTCGCGCATGGAACACCAGCGCAACCGCCACGGCCACGATTGCCAAGCGAATCAGGCGCGGAGTCACGGCAACCGCCATCGCCCATTCGCCGCTGACGTCACTCAGGCTGGCGGTGTCGAAGCGCACGCTGAGCAGAACCACCTCCGCGACGAACAGCAGGGCCAGCGCTCCCCAGCGCGGCCAAGCGAGCGGACGCCCAGCCCGTCGACGTAGTTCGGCGCGTTCGGTCATGACAGCGGTTGCCATTAGCTTCAACGTAAAACGGAAGATGTGCGCGCAGCCTGAGCGCAGTGGGTTGTTAGGCAGTTTGAGAAAATGGAAACTAACGGCGGATCCGGCCGCGCAGCACGAGAACTCCACCAGCGAGCAGCGCCAGCGCGCCGGCCAGCGAACCTGGATCAATCTCCGGAGTGGGTGGCGGCACATTCGCGCTGGCGTGGCCGGCCAATGCCGCAACCACAAGCGCGACCGCACACACTGCGGAAGCGCAATCAACCAAACGTCGGATTGTGTTTTTCCATGACGTCATTGGGGGCACCTTTTTCTTGAGAACAGACAAGCAAACGAAGAAGTAGAAGAGTTAGCCGCGCGCGGCCGAGGTCTTTGAACCGTCGTAGGCGGCGTTGCGCGAGATAAGGACGCAAGACAGCGGGACGGCAGCGGCGCTCAAAGCGATGACCGCATGCCGTAAAGCACTGTCGAGCGGTGCAATCGCTAGACGCGGGGCGGGCGCAAGCGCTCAAAGATGGGAGGCAAAGGGAGAGCGATCAAACGCTCGTCAATGTGCCGAGCGGAGATGTCGAGCGAAGGAAGCTGGCCCCTATAGGACAAGATGGCCGGCGAAACGCAACTCGTGTGCGTTCCGCCTGAACCCGCACCGCCGGCGGGCAAGCCCCCGTCGGCGAATGGCTCAACCGATCCCTTGCCGAAGGGCGAAGCGATATCTTCGATCGGCGGTTGAGGAGGAAGGCAAGCGGCGGAGGGGGAGTCACAAGAGGCGGCGCAGCACTCGTCGCAGTGGACGATCACGCCCGCCTCCGCGCGAGTCGTCCCAAACGACAGGCCGACAAGGAACAAGAGAGACGCGAGGCGAAACGCGCGAGGCAACCGCGGCGCGCAGCCGCCTGCCGCGTTTGCAAATCGCACCATCTTTCGCGTCAGTGTTCGCATCGTTGCGGGGGGATAAAACTCAGGGCCCGGACCACCGGGCCGACTTCTCGCTCACCACGACGGCAGTCTCCGCCACCGTTCCGTGGCGGAGCACTCCCATTTACAGTAGCAAAGCGTCAACCCAAAATCAAGCAAAAACCCGCCGCGCGGGCCGATGCGCCGTTTTACGCCCCAAAGCGTAATCGGGCAGGCTGTCGGCACAGGTGGTCGTCAGGCGACGCGCGGCCAAACAGAAATTCGCTCGGCCAACGGGCTGCCGGCTTGGTACAATAAACGTCACTCTACCGTCCGCTGAGCTGCGAGATCCGCTTCCCATGCCAAGTCGCCCGCTGCTTCTGTTGATTTGTATACTCGTCATCGGGGCTGCGCCGGCCTCGGCGGGCGTCGTCGTCATCTCCAACCGCACCGCCGGGCCGTTGCGAATCACGGCGACCGGCTCCGACGGCGAGCAGACTTTGGCGCTCGATCCCGCCGATCTGACGTCGCTCAGGTCGGAGTCGCCCGTCGTCGTCCGCTGGCGTGTGGGCGATCAATCGGGCGAGCGGGAGTTGGCCGTCGACGCGGCTTATTTCTTCTATCGCGATCCGCGGAGCGACGCCCTGCGACTTGGGCCGATCGGTCCGGCCGCCGACCCCGAACCGCCCGACGAAGTGGAAACGCCGACCGGACAGACCGCAAGACCCGGACTGGATTCCAGGCCGCGGACCCGCGGGATGGCGACTTTCACCGTCAAATTGCTGGCCGACGAAGAAGAACGGGCCAGCCGCAAGTTGTGGGAGGCCCGCTTGCGCAACCGGCTCAAAGTCGCCTCGGCGGTGTTCGAGCACTATTGCCGCGTGCGTTTCGAAACCATCGCCGTGGAAACGTGGAAATCGAACGACGCGATCAACGAATTCGAAGACGCGCTGGCCGACTTTCGCGACGGGGTCGGGCGCGGTCCGGCGCGACTGGCGATCGGCTTCACCAGCCAGTATGAAGTGCCGGAAGGCCGGACGCACTTGGGCGGCACCTACGGGCCGCTGGCCACGCACATCTTGCTGCGCGAGTGGTCGCAGCACCTCTCCGAAGCCGAGCGGACCGAGCTGCTCGTCCACGAGCTGGGCCATTTTCTGGGCGCCGCTCACAGCCTGGAGGCCGATTCGGTGATGCGGCCCTTGCTCGGCGACAAGCAGGCCGCGGCCAAAAAATTCCGCATCCGCTTCGACCCGCTCAATACGTTGGCCATTTGCCTGGTGGCCGAGGAGTGCCGCGACGGAAAGATCAGCGGCTTCCGCGACCTGAGCCTGCCGGCCCGCGGACGACTGATCGACATTTACCGCACGCTGGCCGAGCTGTTGCCCGAAGACCCGGCAGCCCCGCTCTATTACTCGCTCGCCAGCGGTCACCAACTGCCGGGGTTTCGCTTGACCGACGGCGCTCAGTCGCCGGACCAGAACCCACTCGAGCCAGACCGGCCCGGATTCGACGCGGAAGGGGGCGATGCCGGCCCCGATCGGCGCCGTGGCGCGGTCGGAAAACCCGCCCCAACCAGCCTGGGCAGACCGGGCACCGCCATCGTCGGCAGAGCGGGCACAGCGGCCGAGCGCGGGCCGGCCCCGCCGCTCATCGCCGACGGCGACTTGCCGGCACTCGTCGAGGCCACGCGCAGCGTGCTGGCGGCGATTGTCGCGGCCGGCGAGGAAAACCAACGTTTGCCCCGCGGTCGACAGGCCGGCGGCGAAGACTTGTTCCGGCGCGCCGGCGACGGGCTCACGGAATACTACGTGCGCGCGGCCGCCGCCGCGGCCCTGGTCGAGGTGCCGCAGCAGCAGCGAGAAAAAGCGTTCTTGTTGGGACTGGCGATCGGACTGGAGTCGTCGTCGTGGCTGCGAGAAGTGCCGGTCCTGGGCGGCTATTTGCGGCAGATCGAGCCCGACGCCAGCCGCCGCCGGCGGCTGGCATCGCTCGGTGAACCGACGATGCGAGGCCGGAACGACCTCGTGCAGCACTTCCTGATCTCGGCCGCACTCACGGCCCTGGCCGGAGCGCGGTCGGCCGAGACGGCCGGCGTAGGCAAGGAGCTGCGCGACGCCGACGGCGGCAGCGGCTTCAGCTTCTGCGACCTGTGCGCCGACCTGGCCGGAATCGAGTTTGCACAAGGAGTTCAAAGCGGCGCGTTGCCCATCAGCCGGTTGGCGCGGGGGTTCCGCGTGAGCGATTATTTGCCCGACCTGGCCGGGTTTGTCGACGACCTCAGCCACCGGGCGTTCGTCGAGCAATTCGGCTCGACTTCCGACCGTCGCTTCCACGCGATGCGGGCCAAAATACGCGAGCGCATTTCCACCCTGCCCGCCTACGGCGGCGCTTCGGTCGGCGGTTTCTAGGCGAAAAGCGGCCTTCATTGCGGCGGCTGGGCCTTGAGGACGATCGGCTCGGAGCGAGACGGACCGCCGGCGACTCGCACTGCGTGCGTGCCGGCGAGATAAAAGTTGCCTTCGTCGTCCTGCGTCGTGCAGCCGTACAAACCAACGTCGGTCAGCCCCTGGGTCTCCGAAAGCGGCGCCACCGACGACCGCCGCTGGACCAGGTCGAAGACGACCCACTCGCAAGGCCGACCTTCGGCCGCACCCATCAGGTAGCGGCTGCCGGGATAGGCGAAGAGCGACGCCACGTAGTGCTGGCCGCCCGGATGGAACCAGCCCAGCGGTTGCACTTCGGCGGCGCCGCCGGCGCGCGGCACGATGCGATACAGATAGCCGACGTGGGTCACGAACACGATCGACCGGTCGTCCAACGCTTGCACGCCCACGATGCCGTGCGACAGCAAGTCGTCGCCGGGCAGATAGTGTACCAGCGGCGAGCGCGCCAGCTCGTGCAGGTCGGCATCGAGTTCCAGCAGCGAGGCCGCGACGGGAGAGCGCGGTCCTTCGTCGCGCGCCAGCCGCGGAACATAGACGTGGTCACGCTCGTCGCAGAAAAAGTTGCGCGAGATGTGACCGCCCAGGGCGCCGGTCCGCACCGACCGCTTCTTGCCGGTGTCGATGTTGTATTGATGGAGCACGTGGTCAAAATAGCCCAGGGCATAGACATGCCGACCGGCGGCGGCGACGGCGATCAACCCTTCGGGCGCGGCGAGCAAGTGTTCCCAGTGGTCGTCGTCGAGGCGCAGCCGCCAGAGGTGCGAGCCCCAGTCGGGCAGCCGGCTGCCGTCCTCCTTTTCGCCCGACTCGTCCATCGAGCTGAAATAGAGGTAGCCGGCGGCCTGGACGATTTTGGAATGGATCTTTTGCTGTGATTCGCCGGGCCGGTAAAGCCGGGCACGCTTCAGTTCGCTCAGCACATCGCCGCGGTCGATGACGTCGCCCGTCTCGGGGGTAAGCTCGAAGAGATGGGCGGAGGCATCCCTTCCCGGCCAGCAGGAAACTCCGAACCAGATATGCCCTCGATCGTCGCGGCCGGTGGCGCCCCAGATGGCCGACTCGCCGGGGACGTGCGGCAGTTCGATGCGTTGCAAGCGCGGCGCAGCCGCGGGATGCCGCGGGGCGGTGCGGCCTGGCGTGCGGGTATCGACTGGGGGAACTGCCGCGGCGCGTTTCCGGGAATTGCCGACCACGCGAGCAGGCGTCGGGCCCGGATCCAAGAGCGACGTACCGGCCCAAAGCGCCCCGCCGGTGGCCAGCAGTCCGCCCGCCAACAGAAAAGCGGTCCGCCATCGCCAGACAGCCGTTGCCGAAGGGCTTGCCAAGGCGGTGGTTGTGGAAAGTTCTCCCGACCGCGCGAATGACGCCCACAGACGGTTTCCCGATTCCTCGAACCGGGACGGGACACCCGTGCTGGTATGGACTGGCACGGGCCCAGGGAACCTACGGTCGTGATTTGCGGCAAAGTCGGGAACCGGCCTCGACGGCAGCATCAGCCAGCGCGTGACCGACGCTCCCGCGAGGGCGCCAAATGTGCCGAATAGGACCTCGGTAAAAGTCGCCGTGGTCTGGTCACGCCAGATTTCCGCGATCTCGATGCCGAATCTTAGCAGAAAGGCCAACGTCAAACAGCCCGACAATACGGCCAGGCGACGATGCTTCGGTCCGCCGGTCAGGCTAGCCACTTTTACACCCGCGGCCCCCAGCGGCGCGAACAGCAGCCAATCGCGCAACACTTGCGTGAGGGCATGGTATTCACTTTCCCAATAAAGACTCGCCAGAGGCACTCCGAAGAAACGGTGGCAGCGTCGGGCGATCCGCTGCGCGTCCTCGATGAGAGGAAACGGATAGATGTAGACGAAGGCGAGCAGCGCGGCATAGCCAGCGGCGGCGCAAAGCCAAAGCGCGGCCGAGCGACGACGCTCGGCGGCCGAAACCGGTCTCACAACCTCGCCGGCAAGCAAACGGTGTTGCCGCCACTTTGCTCCCGCCGCGACGCCCACCGCGGCACAGACGAGCTGTGTGGTGTCGGTGAAGCGGCTGTAAACGAACACCTGGGCCAGTTTAATGCCCGCCGCCAGCCCCATGCCCAGCAACCAGCCGCGCCCGAGCGAGCGCCAGGGCCGTTCAGGGGCACTGAAAATCCGGACCATGAACATGCCCACGGGCACGTAAATCAGTACGTCCGAAATAAGGCTGATGCAATCGTCGGCATTCAACGGATGCCGGGCAAACGGGACGGCGATCAATTTCCCTTCGTCGTATTTCTGCCGGAGCTCGTTCGGGTTGATCGTTACGTCGAGCGGAAACAGCGAATAGAGGCACAAGCCGGCGACGTAGGCCTGCAACAACCCATCGAGACGTTCGCGCGGCGACGTCCGCGCCGATAATGAGCGCAGCCACGCCGTGACGCCGCGGCCGATCAGGCTCCAGAGCGCAACTCCTACGATCGAGCCGATCGATTCGGCGACGATGTCGTTTTGCGACACGGTGCGTGGCGGAAACCAGGTCTGCGTGAACTCCAACGCCACGCTCAATGCGACGCAGGAGGCGGCGACCAGGACCGCCGCCGCGGTGCTGCCCAGAATGCTGCGACGATCGCAGGTCAAGGCCGCCAGCCCGCAATAGCCGATGGGCACAAACAACAAAATGTTCGCCACCCAGTCGGCGCGCGAGGCGACGCTCAGGTGCAGATAGGGAATGTCTCGAAACCGCGACCAGGCTTCCGCCCAGGAGAGAGCGTGAAAATCAAGCGGCACCAGCGATCCATAAATCGCGAAGGCGACAAATCCCAAGAGAAACATCGCGTAGTGGCCTCGCCGTGGAGAGGCCAGCCGGATTGCGGACCGCTGGCGAACCATGTCACCGGCCTTCCGAGGCTGGGGCCCTGCGGAGGCCGTCGCGCCTCCGCCGATCCAGTCTGATCGGCGGGTCGCGCAGCTCATTCCCCATCCCAGAAAAAACGTCGCTCCAAGCTGCACCGCCAGAAAGCGAATGACAAGCGATAGCAAGGACAAGTGATGGCTGCGGTCCGGGCCAAGCAGGAACTGAATCGCCGAAAACTTCGTATCGTACTTGTCCAATTCCGGTGTGGTGGCCGCCACCAACAACCACCAGCCGCACGCGTACGCCAAGCTCAATACGAGCAACAACGTTGCCAGCGAGCGTACTCGGTTTCCCCGCCGGGCGGCCGTCTTGGCCGCCTCGGCCGCGGAGAAACCGAAACATGCGAGACAGGCGAACAGGGCGATGCCCGCGACGGCGTTACCGTCTCCGCGCAGCAATTCCACGATGTTGTCGGTACACGCAGCCAGCACGACGACGCTGTACGAAACGAAAGCCATCGCGCCGACGACCAGCAGACCGGCCCACGACCGTCGCCACTGCGCTGCCAAGGCGACGCGCGCGCCAAGCGTCAGGCCAGACACCACGCCGGCGTAAAGGCCGGCGAACCTGCCGCGCATCTCCCACTCGTAGCCAATATCTAAAACCGGCGAGCCGACGATGTCGTGTAGCGACTCAAGCGGAATGGTCGATCGCAGCAGGGCGTACATTGCGGCAGAGGCCGCAACGAGCAGCAGTGGAAACCGCCAGACAAAGCCGAGCGGACGCTGCCGCCATTGGCGGGCGAAATACATCGCCAGCCAACCCGTGGCGATCAACGACGCCGCGATTGCCAGAGGCGTCAAGGGGGTTGCTGCAAACAGCTCGCGAACGTTATACGGAAGCGAGGCGACTTGCAGCGACAAGACCTCCGCAGTTGCCAACAATCCGGTCCCAATCCCAAATCGCCCGACAGCACGGAGCGCATCAATTCCCCTGATTGCGCCCGCCAGGAGAGCTATCCCGGCGACAAACAGGCAACCCAGCGCCAGCGAGCACGCCACGCCGTTTTCCCACCACACCGCGGAGAACACGCGGCTTCGTCCACCGCGGTCAGTCGCGGGCTCGTCTCCCGCACGGGCGCGACGCGACGCCGCCGAGGCCCCACTTTCGGCCCGCACGCGCACCGGGTTGGTGTAAAACATCAGATCGTGGCTGCCGCCGCGGCCACGCAACACGAATCCGCCGTCAGGCACGTCGAGGGTCGCGGTCAGCGCCGCGCCGTCCCGCGCGGGCGCCTGCTCGGCCACAACCTCGGCGCCCGTTTGCGTGACGGCAATCAGTTCCACCAGGTCGATTCGGTTGGCCCGGCCGCTCCAGTCTTTGTCCGGCAGTTGGCAGCGCAGCGTCACGGTGACTTGCGTGCCGGTCGGCACTTCGATCGACTCTCCGGCCACGGCCGCGCGAGGCAGGCCCTCGGCTTCCACCGACAGCTCGACCTCGCGCACGATATGCCCGTGGACTCCGAAAAAGGATCCCGCGCGCAACGCCCGCAGAGCGCCTTGCGGCGTTCGGTCGGGGGCGTAGAGCCAGGTTTCTGAGAACTGACCCGGCCAGTAATCGCCGAGACCATCGGCGGCCTCGTCGTGAAAGTCGGAAGGGGCATAGGCCGCCCAGACGTCGATGCCCTTTTCCAACAGCGTGTCCCAGGCGTCGCCGACGTTGGCCACCGTGGGATCCCAGCGGCGCACGGTCTTCAATCGCGATTTGTAAGCGCCGTTCGGGTTCATACCCTGATGGCCGGGAGCGCCGGACAGGCCGACCAGGATATCGTTGACTGCCCGCCAGCGGCGAACGTCGCCCAGGATTTGGTTACCCGATTCGCGCTTGCGGCCCGGATGCTCGTAGACGGCGACCGGCTGCACGCCGTCGTCGGCAGCCTGCGAAGCCAGCCACTCCAGGGCCTCGTCGGCCAAAGCCGCGTCGTGTTGTTCTCGCCCCAGGTCGTCGAAGCGGGCTTTGAAGTCGGCGAGCGTCAGGCCCTGGGCCGGTCCGGGCGGAACGAGTACCACCACGTGCTCGTCGCCGCCGTAGGGCGGAATGTTCCATTCCAGCCCGGCCAGCAGCACCAAGTCCGGGTGCTGACGGCGGGCCTCGTTAATCGCCTCGATATACTCGTGCGTGCCGGCGGCCAGATCGCGGTCGGCATGGTCTGTGATGGCCAGCACGTCGCAGCCATAGCGGGCGGCCTGGTCGGCGACTTCGGCGACGGTGTGCGCGCCGTCGGAGAACTTCGTGTGCGTGTGCGTATCGGCCTTGAGCCACACTCCCCGGCCGGCCCACTCGATCTGCCGGCCGAATTTTGCCCCCGCGGCGTCGATCGACAGACGTCCGCACCCCGCCGACGCCAGCATGGCGGCGAGCGAGAGGAGCGCGGCGGTTATGGCACGGTTAATATTCACGTGAGTCGTTGGAGGATGGCCTTCCCAGGCCGTCCCGTCTGGCACATTGCGTTTTGGAGATACGACCGGTGTTCCGTTTTCACGCCCGTCGAATCCTCTCTCGGCCTTGCCGCACGTTCTTGGTCGCATTGCGCGTGTCGATCACCAACGGCGAATGCCGCACGATGAACTCATAGTCATAGGCCGAATGGTTCGTGGCGATCAGCACGCAGTCCTGGCCGGCCAAGAAATCGGCGCTTAAGTTCGAGCTTTGCATGGGCGGCAATCGGTGATGGCGCATGCCCGGCAGCTCCGGCACGTGCGGGTCGTTGTAGCTCAGCACCGCGCCCCGCGCCAGCAGCAGCTCCAACAGAACGAAGGAGGGACTTTCGCGCGGATCGTCGACGTCCTTCTTATATGCCACGCCCAGCACGCAGACCTTGCTCCCGTTCACCGGCTTGCCGTGCTCATTGAGCGCTTCGGTCAAGCGGTCGATGACGTAGTTCGGCATGTGCGTGTTGATCTCGCCGGCCAGCTCGATGAACCGCGTGGGCAACCCCTGTTTGCGGGCCAGCCAGCTTAGATAGAACGGGTCGATCGGAATGCAATGCCCTCCCAGGCCCGGTCCGGGATAAAACGGCTGGAAGCCAAACGGTTTCGTGGCCGCCGCGTCGATCACCTCCCAAACATCGACGCCCATCCGGTCGTAGAGCATCTTCAGTTCGTTGACCAAGGCGATGTTCACGGCCCGGTAGGTGTTTTCCAGAATCTTGCAGGCCTCGGCCACTTCGCAGCTCGAAACGGGCACGACCTCCACAACCGCCTGAGCGTACAGCACTTGTGCCAGCCGGCCACTGGACGGGTCGATGCCTCCGACCACTTTGGGAATCACGCCGGCCGTGTAGTCGACATTGCCCGGATCCTCGCGCTCCGGACTGTACGCCAGATAAAAGTCGCGGCCGGCCCGCAAGCCGCCGGCTTCGAGAATCGGCAGCACCACGTCGCGCGTGGTGCCGGGGTAGGTTGTGCTTTCCAGCACGACCAACTGGCCCGGCCGCAGCACCGCGGCGATCTGTCGGGCCGTGCTTTCGATATAGGTCAGATCGGGATCGCGGCTGTCCGTCAAGGGCGTGGGGACGCAAATCAGCACGGCGTCGGCCTCCGACAGGCGACGCATGTCGGTCGTCGGCTGAAACGCCTTTTCAACGATGCACCGCGCGATCCAGTCGCTCTCGATGTGGCGGATGTAGCTCTCTCCCGCCAACAGCCGGTCGACTTTGGCCTGGTCGACGTCGAAACCGATCGTCGAATAGCCGGCGGCCACGAACGTCCGGATGAGCGGCAAGCCGACGTAGCCCAGGCCGATCACACCGATGCGGGCCGTCCTTTTGTGGAGCGCGTCTTCGAGTTGTTCGAGTGAGTTCAACGGGGGACTCCTTAGGGGATTCCTCGCACGATCACCGGACCGATAAGTCGCGTCAGTCCGAGGGGTAAACGCTGCCAAACTCGTATAAAATGTCGATAGCGCGAGTTTTCGGGCCGCATGTCACCCACGGTGCCGCGACGTACATAATACTGCCAGACGGCCGGGTGCGGCTCGGCGCCCCACTGTTTCTTGAAACGAAAGGTATTGCTGTCGGCCGTGCTGCGGCCGAAGTCGAACGTCTGCTGCCCGCGTTCGATGGCCCGCTCGAGCAAGTGCCAATACATCAGCATGTTGGCGTTGGTCGCGCTGAATTGCCGCAACGAGCTGGCGCTGGGCACCTCGGTGATACCTTGCCCGTGGACCAACAAGGCGGCCGCGACCGCCCGCCCGCCTTGCCGCACGACGCAAAACTCAGCTTGCTGGGGCAACCGCTCGACAATGGCCCCAAACAATCGTCGACTGTAGACCGGCGTGCCCAGGTCTCGCATGTTGCGGCTGAACACGTCGTAGAAATCGGCCAGTAACTCTTCGCGGCCCCAAAGGACTGTTAAGTTGTGCTCGCGGCCCTTGCGCACCTGGTTGCGGACCTTGGCCTTGAGCTGGTTCCACAAGGCGTCGACCGTGTCGGGCAAGGAAAGCCGCATGTGGAGTTTGCTGGTGACTTCGTGGGCCAGGGCAGGATGCTCGTGGCGCCGCTCGTGTCGCAGCTCCAGGTAACGCACATCCAGTTCATCGGCCAGTTCGACGGCCCGATCGATGAGTCGCGCGGCCACCGTTTCGTTTTCGGCGACGACGCCTCCCGAATTCAGGTAAGGCAGGCTGACCAAGAACCGGCCGAACAAACGACTGCTGACCAGCGCCAACGGCAGATAGCCGGCGAGTCCCGCGTCGTTTTTCGCACACAGGCAATAGCTCTGGTGCCCTAACGCGTCGCGCAAGATCGTGGGCCAGGCCGGCCACCGGCAGGGCCCGAACGGGCCGCCAGCCTGGGCTGCCAACAAAGGCAACAAGACTTCGGCCGGCGGCGTCCCTGCGACGACCTCGATATCCGGTCTCGATAAAATCGTGGCGGCGGTCACGTCGTTGCCAGCGGTTCGCATGAGGAAACGGCGGGATGTTTGTTGACGATCGGCGACCGGCGGCATGTTGCTATCCCGCGCGGGCGGTCCGCCTGGCGCTCACATCGCCGAGAAACTGACGAAGCTGCTCAGCCCGATGGTTCCAGTCGTCCGCGGCCACCGCCTGCCGTCTCGCCGCCGACAGCTCGCCCGACTCCAGCAGCGCCTCTCGCACCAGTTGGAGAAACGACGAACGGTCCGCGGCCACACGCACGTGCGGCTCCAGCAATCTCGCTTCGGGCACATCGACCGACACGGTCGGCTTGCCCGACGCCAAACACTCTCTCAGTTTGAGCGGGCTGCTTTGGCGGATCATCGGGTCGTCGACGTAGGGAAGCAAAAGCACGTCCAACGCGGCCAGCCAACGTGGCAAGTCCTGGTAGGGCCGCGGTCCCACGAAATGCACATTCGGCAGCTTGCGGAATGCCTCCGGACAGTAATCGACTCGCCCGATCATGACGAGGCTGGCGTCGCCGTTCATCTTGGCGACACGCGCCAGCAATTCGAAATCCAGCTTCTCGTAGATCAGCCCAAAAAATCCGATTTTCTTGCCTGGCAGAGCCGCCAGTTCCGGTGGGGCCGGTCCTGTCTGCGGCGTCGAGGCGAAGTGGCTGACGTCGACGCCGTGCGGAAGATAGTGGCACGACACCTTGCGGCTGAGCCGCGCCACCAAGGCGTGCGACACGCCCAACACGAGGTCCGCTTCGCGGCTGAGTTCATCTTCCGCCCGCTCGATCGCCTCGCGCTGGGCGGCCGGCCAATGAGCGTAATCATCGGTGCAATAATAGACCAGCGCCTGCCGCGGGAAATCGCGAACGTACCAGTGGACGTAAGGCAGCGTGGTGAGAACGATCGGGGCCGGCAGATCGAGCTTCTTGAAGATCGCCTCCAACTTCCGCGTGACCAGCCACTCATTCGTAAGCTGTCCCACGCGGCCGCGCGTCATTGGCAGCATCGGTAAATCGACGACCCACATTCGCTCGGAGACCTGAGCCAGCCCCCGCCGCCAATTGCACAGCTTCTCGAAGCTGCGGCGAAGCGTGAGGGCATCAGCCTTCAAGCGGCGCGTGCCGATGCTATTGGCCCAGACCACGTCGCGGTCGCCGGCCAACCGCGCGACGAGGTGCTGGCAGCTCGAAGGGTGCCGCCCCCAATCGTCGGCAAAGACGAGCAGCGGCGGATGTTTTCGGACACCGTTAAGCAACGATCAACTCCTCATATAAATCCGCGTAGGCGGCGATCATCCACTCCTCGGAGAATCGCTCGAACGCCCGACGCCTTCCGGCTGTTGACAACCGCCCGCGCAGCGCGGGATCGCCTGCCAATCGAAGCACCGCCGCCGCCAACGCTTCATCGTCGCCCGCCGCTGCCAGCAGACCCGTCTGGTTCGCTTCCACGACCTCCGGCACGCCGCCCACGTCGGTCGAAACCACGGGCAAGCCCGCCGCCATCGCCTCGATCAAGGTGAGCGGAATCCCCTCGCTCACACTGGTCAGCCACAACAGGTCCGACGCGCCCAATAAGCGCGGCACGTCTTTCCGCAAGCCAGCCAGCCGGACGTAACCGCCGAGCTTTCTCTTGGCGATCTCCGCTTCGATCGACTGCCGCTCGGATCCCTCGCCGACGATCAACAGCCGCGCCTCGGGCCGACCGTCATGCACTCGTTCAAACGCTCGAATGGCCGTCAGATGGTCTTTCAGCGCATCGAGCCGCGCCACCTGCACGATGACCAGATTATCGCCGGTCCAGTCGAATTCGCGGCGAACGTTCAGGCGCTGCCCGGCCGCCGGTTCCTCGTAGGCAGCCAGATCGATGCCGTTGTAAATCACTCCCACGCGATCGCTCTTCAGGCCCTCGTTGGCGATCAGCGCCCGCCGCACCGCCTGGCCGACGCCCATCACTCGGTCTCGACGGCCGACGAGTAGGCGGTTGGCCAACACCCGCTTGCGCCGCCGATAATCAGGGAACATCCGGCCATGCTCGGTGAAGATCACGCCTTGGCGGCGGTGCAGCCAGCGAGCGGTGGCGGCATAAAAAAACGGGGTGTATTGGTGAGCGTGTAAAACGCCGACTTCCTCTTGCCGCAGCAACCGCGCCAATCGCCGCATGCAGCGCCAGTCGACGCCGGGTCGGCGCTCCAATACATGCACCGTAAAGCCTTCCGACCGCAACTCCTGGCCCAGCGTGCCAAGTTCGTCGAGACAGAAGAAAACGAAGCGAAATCGCCCCTGCAGCCGCCGCGCGATACGGGCGGCCAACACTTCGCCCCCGCCCATCGTCAGGCTCAGCAAAAGCTGGCCCACGGTCCGCAGCGCAGGCGTCTCGCCTGCGCGTTCTCGCAGCGCAGGCGTCTCGCCTGCGTCCAACAGGCCTGACGCCCGCGTCGCTTCAATCGGTGCTTTCGTGCCTAAGCTCATCGTTTACACACTCGCACTTGGCGTCGCCGCCATCGCATTTTCATCCGCGCCGGCGTCGCCGTCGACAAACTGTCGCTGCCCCATTTCATAGATCATCATCGCCATCAGCAGATAGGTATGGTTGCGGCCGGCATCCTGATGAGCGCCGACGACGTTGCGTACCGTGTCAGGGCAAAACACTCCTCGATCCAAGCAGCGGTCGTCCAGCAACAAGTCGCGGACCAGCCCCTTTAGTTCGCGGCGCAACCACAAACCCAGCCGCTCGTAGGGCTGATAGCCTTTGACGCCCAGCTTGCCCAGCGCGCGAAGCTTAAACGTGGCTGCTTTCCGCCAGAGCGGCCCGGCGCCCATCCGCGTGCCCGTGTTCGCGTTGACGACCTTGAGAAACTCAGGCCGCCGGCGCCGCAGAATATAGGTCTGAATCGCATCGCCCACCTTCAACTCCGGAGGGGCCGCCATCAACAGCGGCGTCAGCCCGGCATCGAGGAACGGCACCCGCGTTTCGACCACCGACTCGAACATGGCCAGCGAGGCCGCCGTCTCGCGCCGCAGCCGTTGCGACACGAACAACTGCCAAATGCGTTGCAATTGCGGTTCCACGCCGGCCGACTCGGCCAGGCATTCCCACAGCGACTCACGGGCAAGCTCTTCGAACTCGCGGCGCGAAGTGCCAACCAACAACGGCCCGGCCACGTCATCAAGCATGTACGCCGAAAGATGACCGTACAGCCAGCCTTGCAATTGCTGTTCGGTGTGAATGGTCCAGGCCGCCGCGTCGAGCGAGAAGTTGTAAGCCTTGTCCATGTGCATCAGCTCGCCGGCGTGCCCGCGCAACAGCACGTCGATGCCCAGCTCGCGATACAACGGCAACGTCGGCAGCACGATGCACTGGTCGATGTAATGACCGTCGGTGAGATGTACCATCGTGCGCAGATGCTCCTCGAACCGCGACAAGAAACGGTCGTTGAGCACGTAGCGATGGTGTTCGCAGCCCACCAGCCGGGCCATCTGGGCGGCCGAAGCGTGGTCGAGGCTCCCGTCCACGCCCAGGCTCACCGACTTGACCTTGACTTGGGAATGGTCGATCAGGGCCAGGATGGTGCGGGCGTCGAGGCCGCCCGACAAGGCGATTCCCAGCTTTCCCTCACCGGACACACGCCGCGTCACCGCCCGCGCAAACTGCCCGTCGATGCGATCGAGCCACTCCTGCCGGCCATAAGTCTCGTTCGTGGCCCACTCGCTCAGCCGCCAATAGCGATCGACTTCGAGCGCGTCGGTCGCCGCGTCATAAGAGAGGACTCCTCCCGGCGGCAAAAGGCGGATGCCTTCCAGCAAGGTGTCTTCGCCCAGCAATTGCCCGAACGTGAAGAGTTGCGCCAGCCCGCGGACGTTCCTCTCACGGACGACGTCGGGCTCGGCGAGCAACGCCTTGATTTCGCTGGCGAAGAGCAGCTTGCCGGGCACGTGCGCATAATACAGCGGCTTCATGCCGAAACGATCGTTCACCAGCACCAGCCGCTCGCCGTGGGCGTCCCATATCGCCGCGGCAAACTTGCCGTCCAGCCGGCGGCAGAACGCCGCACCCTCCTGCTGGTAACCGTGGAGGAGCAGTTCGGCGTGGCTGTCGCTTTGGAAGCGATGCCCCGCGTTCGTCAACTCGGCGCGTTGTTCCGCCTCGTGAAACAATTCTCCCGCCAGCACGCCCAGCCGCGTGCCGTCTTCGTCGAAAGCGGGCTGGGGCTCCGTTTGCACGGCGCCCAGCGAAATCCGCCCCAGCCCCACGCTGCCCGACCGCGTCAGGTGCGTCTCCCGCCGATACCACGGATGGTGCGTCATTCGCCGCGCCATTTCCGCCAACAGTTCGGCGTGGTCGGCGCTGGTTTGAGAAGCGAAGCCAAAAATACCGGGCATAAAGTCTTTGTCCCTTCCGAGTCTCAGAATCAGTCGTTCCGCGCGGTGTCGCCGAGCGGACCGCGGTAGCGGTAGATGGTGATCGTTCGATCGCGCGGCCCCGTGTGCGCCGCGAAGCTCGCCTCGCGGTCGCAAGACGACTCAAGCCAGGCGCGAAACGTCGGCGTCGCGTGCCCCGCCTCAATCACGTACCATTGCTCGCGTTCTGGGCGGCCGCTGGGCGATCCGTCGGGCAACATCTCCACCAATTTATCGCCCATGGTCGCCCCTGGCGCGGTCCCCAGATAAAATGCCACCACGCCCGGCACATTCGCATACACCGCCGGGTTGGCCGACGACGCCGGATCGACCCCAGCCGTCGTGCGCACGTACTCCGCGGCATCGCGCCATCGTGGGCGGTCGCCGTACATCGCCGTGTAGTAGGCGCCAAGATTCACCGCGGCATAGAGCGCGCAGACCAGCCCCAACGCCGCCACCGCCTTGCCGCGCCCGCGCTCCGCCAGCGACGCCAGTGCCACACCCGCCAACGCCACGACACCGAACAGCACGACGATCGCGTAATACCAGGTGACGTTTACCAGGTTCAACTGCGCGATCACCGCCAGCTCGGCAACGGGCACCCAAGCGCAACAGGCCAGCAACATCAACGTGCGCCGCGGCAAGTGTCCAGCCACCAACGGCGCCAGGGCCGCCAACGCCAGCGTGGGAAGCCCGGCGTAGGCCGCCAGCGTCACCATCACGTGCAACGGGTTTCGGGCAGACGGCATCGTCATCGTGCTCAGCAAAGCTTTGGCGTCGAGCATGCTCTTGGCAAAGGCAACCATCAGAATCGCCAGCGGAATCCCAAACGCCGCATAGTCCCTCAATCGGTAGGGAACGCCCTCTGTGGCGTTCCGCATGCAGCCCTCCGTGGCGTTCCGCGCGGATTGGTCGCGCGTCGGACGTCTCACGAATTCCGCCAGACGCGGCCAGCAGCCGGCCAGCAGCAGATACCCCACGAACACCGGCACCAGCAACACGGCCGAAAAATGGGTCCACAGTGCCAGCCCGAACGCCGCGTTCGAGGCCAGCAGCAGCCACGGCTTTCGCCGCTCGAATCCCTGGTAAAACCAATACAGGCTCAGCACCTCGAGCACCAGCAACAGTCCGAAATAACGGACCGACTGCGACCAGAACAGGTGCCCCAAGTTCACGGTCAACAACAAGGCCGCCCACAGCCCGGCAGAGCGCGACACCAACCGCCGGCAGACCTCATACGTCACGCCCACTCCCACCACGCCGATTGCCGCCGCCAGCGCGCGGCCCGCCGACACCGATAAGCCCGTCACCTGAAACCACTCCCGCAGCATCACGAAGAAGACCGGGAAAAACCGCGGAAACGGCCGGGCGATGTTCTGCGAAAAATAGATCGTCGTCTCCTCGTCTTCCCACAGGCTCCATTCGCCCAGCTTCCACGCGCGCAGCGCCACCGCCAGCCCCATGACGAGCCACGGCATCCACGCTGATTGCCAGAGTCGCTTCATTGCACCGTCTGAAGTCAAGCGGCCGATTCCTTGGACAGAGCATCCGCCATCGGCAGCAGGGCTTCGTCCCCTTGCAGGTCCGAGGCCGGCGCGGCGGTCCGCTCGAGGTCGTGACGCACCAAACGCTTCGCCACGCGCTTCGCCTCGTCGAAAATCTCGTCGACGTCTTTGTGGGCGAATTGGGCGTGCCGGCCGACGTGAAAGATGCCGGGGTGATCGCTGAAAAAGTCTTCCACCCGCGCCATCTGCTCTTCATACGCCAGGTCATAAACCGGGTAGGCCTGCTTGATGTCGATGAGCTTGTGGTCGAGCACCTCGCTCGGCTTGAGCAGCCCTCCCAGCGACAGCTCTTCCACAATCCGCTCCAGCGACCAGTTTTGCACCTCGGTCGTCTCGCAGCAGACCACCGTCTTGTCGGCCGGCACGTCGCCCGAGGCGAAGTTCTTGAACTCCGCCACGCGGTTGATGATGTAATCGCCGTCGGCGAAATAGAACCAGTGGCTGTCGCTCAGCCGCGGCTTGTCGACCAACAAGTAGGTCAGCCGCGCGGGGCGAAACCGCAACGACGTTTCCAGTCCCATCAGTTTCGCGAAGTAAGAGATGGGCAGCGACGAAACGACGTAATCGTACTCTTCGACCACCCTCGATCCGTTTTCGTCGAACTCGCAACGGTATCCGCCGGCGCCGTTCGGGGCGATGCTCTTCAGCCGCGAGTTGAGCCGCACGAACGGCTCCACGTCGCGGTGCAGCCGTTCGCAAATCGCCCCGTATCCGTACTGCTTCGGGTAATAGAAATAGCGGAAATAGAGCTTCGAGTTCCGCCGCAGCATGTCTTTAAGGCCGCCCACGCGCAGCTTGCGGTGCCCCCAAGACGCCGAAATCTGCGTCGCCGGAATACCGAACAGCTTCTCCGAATAAGGCTTGAAGAACATCTTGTTCAGACCGCTGCCGAACTTGCTGAGCACCATGTGCTCGAAGTTTTCTTCGGACAGCTTCTTGTGAAACAGGTAGGTCCAAACGATGTGCGCGCTGCGGAAGGGGAAGAACTTCAACACCATTTCGGCGGCGTTGACGGGATCTTGAATCCAGCGGCCCTGGATGCGAATGCGGCTGCGGCGCCGTATTTTTTCGCAGGGCACCAGTTCCAAGAGCTCCTCGAGCAACTCCTGGTCGTTGGTGTAGAGGCGGTGCGGCGCCAGGTCGCAATCGAAGCCGTGCCACTTGAAGCTCCGCGCCAGGCCGCCCGTGAAATCGGCGGCCTCGTGAATTTGGATGTCGTCGAACTCGCGGCGCAGGAAGTATGCGGCGCTCAAACCGGCGACGCCGCCGCCCAATATGCCGACTCTCATTGGAAGTTGCCTTTCTTAGGTGAGAAAACAAATCGCGCCATGCGATGAGAGATGGAAGAGATGGGAAGACGTTCTTCCCAGCTCTCAGTCCGTTGCCGAGGCCGTCGCCCCGACCGTCGTCGGCGAGGCCTTGGACCGTTGGTCTTGCTTCGCAAGTTGTGGAAGGTCGACCTTGAAGATCGTGATGTCCTCGTTCGAATACACCTTACCCAGCCAGCGGCGATCGGAGGGATCGAAGCCGCCCTGACCCCGGTCTTCCTTGCCCCAAAGAACGTAGCGCACTCCCAGCCGCTCCACGACCTGGCGGCGGCGGTCGTCCGACGTGCCGCCCTGAAAGAATTCGCGGACAATCTTGTTCTTCGCCGGGTGGTCCACAGTCACATACTTGTAACCGGTGACACAACAATTATGAGCGTAGTGCGGTAGCCGCATGTCGTGGCTGTAGGAAGCCATCACGATTTCACGCGGCTGGCTGTGCTGTCCGAGCCATTCGTAGGCGTCGTGACTGCCGCGCGCAATGAAGGGCACGCCCTTCTTCAGTTCGATCATGGTATGAGTCAAGAGTGCCGCGGAGGTCAGCGAGTTAAGCAGAAGAAAAAGGCCCACCCCGCACACGGCCCACGCCGAGCGGCTCATCGCCGCCACGATCGGCCGTTCCCAACCAAAGGTGCCCAAAATGGCCGCCGGCACGACGAGCTCGGAGATGAACTGTCCGGAGAACAAAAACAACGGATACGAGTAAAACAGGGCGAACCCGCACGCGACGGCGCACGCCAGCGTAATCTCGCCTTCGGACTTGTCTCGAAAGTTGCCAAGCCGATGAAGATTGCCAGCCATGAAGGCCGCGCAAAAGCCCATGCTCAACATCAACGAGATCGCCGGAGTCGGCTGCAAAACCCCTTGATTGCCCCACCAGCGGAACACCGGGTGCATTTTGAAGAGCCAGACATAGTAGAGCATCAGCGGCAGCCCGACGGCGACGATCGACGCCCGATACGCCGCCAGCCGTCCGCCGCCCGCTCGCCGGCATAAGCTGAGAATCAAAGTGTAAAGACAGACGATGCACCACAGGTACAACATGTCGTAGGGCCGCACGCAACCCACGGTGGTACAGGCCAGTCCCGTCCACAGGTAATCGGGCAAACGCTGCGTCCGCTCCGCTCGCAAGAAAAGACACAGCGTCAACAGCGTCAGTCCGCTGGTCAGCAGCGTGTGCGGATGAAGCAGGATGGAAAAGAAGGGGTGCAATAAGTAGTGGGTGTCGGCGAGATAGAGCCGGTCGATTCCGGGGATGGGAAACGTCTCCAGCCAGCCGAATCCGCCGCCCAGCGTAATCATGACGACTACCAGCACGCGCCCGACGAACGACTGAAAAAAATGCGAACAGAGCCAGTACAAGCAGGCCACATACAACAGCGTAGACAGTGCCGCGACGACCATGTAGGCATAGTCGACCGACAAACCGGTCGCGGCGGCCAGCTTTCCGGTAAGCAGAAATTCGAGGTTGAAAAACACGTTCGCGTGTGGTTCGGGCGTGAACTGATTGTGGAACAGCCATTGTCCTTCCGCGGCTTGCCGCGCGAAGGAAAGATAGAAATCGAAATCGCCGTCAAGCACGAGATTGTGGGTGAACCAACGCCGGCTGTCGCTCATGGCATGCCCCACCGCGCACGGCAGCGCGCCGACGGCGGCCAGCACCAGTCCGAAACAAAGCGAAAAAGCCACGCCCTTCAATCTTGGATTTCGATTTTGGATTTTGGATTCACATCGGGCCCCTCTTGCGGAGCAAGAGGACTACGATCGTCTCCTGAACCCCGAACCCCGAACCCTGAACCCTACCTTACAGCCACCGCTCGGCCCACTTGGCCAGCGTGAGCATGCTCCACAGCGCGCCGCCGTGCCGGCCGACCTTCGCCAGGTGTGACCGATACAACCGGCCCACGGCCTGCTGATCGACAAGTTCCGCCACGCGCGCCCCCGGTGCGAGCACGCTCGCCTGAAACATGTCTCGCAGCGGCCCGCGCAGCCAGGCATCGACCGGAATTTCGAAGCCGTGCTTGGCCCGCCACACGGCGTCGTGCGGCAGGCGGTCGGCGAACGCCTGTTTCATGATCCACTTCGTTTCGCCGCCGCGCACCTTCAGCCGCGAGGGGATGGTCGCCGCCAGCTCCAGCAATTCGTGATCGACCAAGGGCGGACGCACTTCCAGTCCGTGGGCCATGCTTGCCCGATCGACCTTCGTCAAAAAGTCGTCCGTCAGCAGCACCGCCGTATCCGCCGCCAGCATGCCCGCCAGAACGTCGGGATTTTGGATTTTGGATTTTGAACCCTGGACCCGCCCAAACGCCTCCCGAATCAGCTCCTCCGGCCTGTGCCCGTTCAGCTCCGCGGCCATGTCGGCCGACAACAGCCTTCTGCGTTCGGGCATCCGGCAGAGCATCAGCGTATTGGCATACGCCGCGTCGGCCTCCAGCGCCAGGTTGGTCAGCCGCGTCTTGGCCCGCAGCGGACGCGGCAGCCAGTCGGCCTTCGGCCAGACGCTGGCCAGGGGCCCGATCGCCCCGCGCCGCAGCCAGCCGGGCAACAGGGCCCGTGCCGCCGCCTCATGCAGATCGTGGGCATATCGGGCATATCCGCCGAACGCCTCGTCGCCGCCGTCGCCCGACAGCACCACCTTGACGTGCCGCCGCGCCAGCCTCGACACCAAAAACGTGGGCACGGCCGACGAATCGGCGAACGGCTCATCGAAATAAAACGCCAGCTCCTCGACCAGCTCGGCGGCATCCGGCGTGACGATCTCTTCGGTATGCCGCGTGCGGTACTGTTGGGCCACTTGTCGGGCGAACGGCAATTCGCTGAACCCCGCCTCATGAAAGCCCATGGAAAAAGTGGCTAGTGGTTGGTGGTTGGGGGTTAGTTGGGAGGACGGCCTTCCCAGGCCGTCCAGGGATTTTGGATTTTGGATTTTGGATTTTGGATTCTCGCTACCCAGGGTTTCACCCTGGGCTATCGAATCACGCACCTTCGGTGCTACAGCCTCACTCACTACCACGCTCGAATCCAATCCGCCGCTCAAAAACGCTCCCACGGGCACGTCGGCAATCAAATGCCTCTCGACCGTCTCGGCCGCCTTGGCCCGAATTCGCTCTTGCCACTCGCCCGCGCTGGGCCGCTCGTCGGCCTCGAACCGCAAATTCCAGTACCGCTCGCTCCGCGCCTCCCACCCGCCGGCCGACACCACCATCACGTGCGCCGCCGGCAGCTTCTCGATCCGCCTGAAGATCGACCGGCCGCCGGGCACGCAACCCAGCGCCAAATAATCTTCCAACGCCTCGGCATCGACCCGCCGCTCGACCTGCGGATGGGCCAGGATCGCCTTCAGCTCCGAGCCGAACAGCAGCTTCTCGCCGTCGCGATAGACATACAGCGGCTTGATGCCCACGCGATCGCGGGCCAGCACCAGCCTTCGCTGGCGGCAGTCCCACAACGCGAAGGCGAACATGCCCCGCAGTTTCTCCACCAGTGCCGGGCCGCATTCTTCATAGAGATGCACGAGCACCTCGGTATCGCTCGACGTTCGCAGCGTATGCCCGCGTGCCAGCAGCCCCTCGCGCAGCTCGCGATAGTTATAAATCTCGCCGTTGAACACGACCTGCACCGAGCCGTCTTCATTGCCCAGCGGCTGCGCCCCGCCCGCCAGGTCGATGATCGACAGCCGCCGATGCGCCAGCCCGACGGCGGGGGCTGTCCAAAACCCTTCGGCATCCGGCCCGCGATGCGCGATGGCGTCGGCCATGCCCTCGAGCGCGCCGCGCTCGACCGGCCTGGCGGCTTCGCGATACAGGATTCCCGCTATTCCGCACATTGGGGAGGGTTCAGGGTTCGGGGTTCAGGGTTCAGGAACGGAGGATGGCCTTCCCAGGCCGTCCAGAGGTTTTCGATTGTCGATTTTGGATTTTGGATTGGCGGTTGCCTCTGTAGGGAACGGGGCGCCCTCTGGGCCCTGTGGCGTTCCGCCAACCCGGTATCACGGTGCGCACATTGCATGTCGCGGAACGCCACAGGGCCCAGAGGGCGCCCCGTTCCCTACAGAGGCGTGCGCCCCAGGAGCTCGTCATAAATCGCCCGAATCTTCTCCATGCGGACGGCGAAACTATACCTCGTCTCCACCGTCGTCCGCGCGGCGCTCGCCAACCGGGCTCTCAGTAGCCCGCTTGCTCCGCAAGCGGAGGCCGTGGCTGGAAAAGGGGACGGGTACATTTTGCCGGAACGGCCCGAAGGGTGCTTCGCACAAAATGTACCCGTCGCCTTTTCCAGCCCCTCCACCCCCAGCAGCGTCGCCAGTGCCCGTGCCAGACCGTCCACGTCGCCCGGCTCGACCAGCAGCCCATTCACGCCGTCTTCGATCATTCTCGGTACGCCCGCGATGCGGGTGGCGACCACGGGCACTTCCATCGCCATCGCTTCCAGCACCACGTTGGGGCTCGCTTCCGTGATGCTGCTGAGGGCGAAAACATCCATCGCCTCGTACCAGTCGATCGTGTTCGCCTGGTAGCCCACCAACCGCACATGCTCCTGCAAGCCCAGTCTCGCGATCAGCCGCTCCAGCTCCGGCCGCGCCCCACCCTCGCCCACGATGCAAAGCATAGGGCCATCGTTCCCCTCTCCCTCCGGGAGAGGGCTAGGGTGAGGGCCGTCGGATTTTGGATTTTGGATTTTGGATTTTGGATTCTCTCCTCTCAGGGTTGCACCCTGGGCTATCGAGTGACGCACCTTCGGTGCTACGGGGTTGCCCTCTCGCGGAGCGAGAGGACTATTATCTTCCCCTGAACCCTGAACCCCGGGTACCCTCTGGGTGTATGAACCTGAACCCTCCTCTGTCCCTCTCCCGGGAGAAACCATGTGAGGGCCCAAGAACTGCTGCACCGCCAGGATCAGCCGGTCGAACGCCTTCTCTTCGCACAACCGCCCCACCGCCCCGATGAGCGGCCGGTCAACCGGCAGGCCGAGCCGCGCTTTCGCTTCGGCCGTGCTCCGCCGCCGCGAGAATTCACCGCAGTCGATGGCGTTTTCCACCAGCACGCACTTCGACGGCGGGATTCCCAGCCGGGCCACATATTCAACCAGCGTCGGGCTGACTGCCACGATTCTCTGCATGCGCCGCAAAGCCCATCGTTCGATGCGAAGATAAAGCTTCAACCGACTGTCTGGAGAGCCAAACCCGTGCATCGTCGTCATCACCGGGAGCCGAAATCGCCGCCCCAGCAATACCGCCAGCACGTTCGTTTTATAATCGTGCGCGTGCAAGATGGCCGGACCTGATTCCTTGATCTCGTCAATCAGCCGCCGCCACGTGCGCGGGTCGAGGCCGTGGCGTTCCGGTATATCGACCAGCGTGGCGCCCGCCTTCGCCGCCCGTTCGGGCATATCGTAAAGCGGATCGTCGACCGGGCGAATATAAGCCAGCCGCAGGTGGTAATCGTCCCCAATGAACCGCTGGCTCGTCAGCAGCGTCTTTTCCGGCCCGCCCCCACGGCCCGTCACCGTTCGAAGGTGCAACACCGTCGGAGGGTGTAAAGTAGCAGGCACACTCCGCTGTGCCGTCGCCGTATAGGGTTCAGGGTTCAGGGTTCGGGGTTCGGGGTTCATTGCTATGTAGGGAACGCCCTCCGCGGCGCGGCGCCGTGAACTAGCGGGCGCGCTCTCCCGGCGCACCTGGACGCCATCCGCAAGTATTCCGTCATTCGTCATTCGTCATTCACTACCCACTAACCACTAACCACTAACCACTAGCCACTCCCCACTCCCCACTCCCCACTCCCCACTCCCCACTCCCCACTCCCCACTCCCCACTCCCCACTCC
>DATLUO010000290.1 GCA_035533075.1 Pirellulales bacterium
AGCGCGGCCATGATCCAAATCAGTAACGTGCATCTGATGCTGCGCCGGCTTGCCCCGGTCGCTCAGCCCGAATTCCACTACGCCGGCGCTGCTTGAATTCTACGGAAAAACAAGCGAAAAGTTTTCGGATAGCCTCTAAGCGCTCTTCGCGTGCTCGGCGAAGGATCGCTTCCACTTCCGGCGGATTTTTGCGAGTGGCGTTCCGCGCGCGGATCCGGCGATCGACCTCGAGCACCTCTTCACGATGCTCGCTGAAATACCGCTCGACCGCCTCAATCTCAGCGACCGACAACGACGGCATGATTTCGCGAATCTGGTCGTAGCTGTAATTCAATTGGAAATAGGGAACGATGTCTTGAACGGTGATGCGGCTGGTGGAAAGCTGCGGTCCGCGTCCGCGATTGATGATGTTGATTTCGCGCTGCATCGCTAGGTCGCTCCAGAAAGCCTCGATGACTACCTAATTGTAGGCATGCCGGCGAGCCACTGTCCACCGCAGCGGCAATCCGGTAGAGCGGGAGAGGCGGCGCGCGTCAACTGTCGGAATCCGACAGTTCGCCAATGGTTGGGCGCGTCCATGGCGGTCTACTCTTCCGGATGGGTGGGCGCCGTGCCCACCTGCTGTGCGGCTCACGGACCGAGCGCGGCGGAGACGGCTTCTCTTTGCTCTAACGCCGGTGAGAGATGGCGGCCGGTGATCGATTCGGGATGCCGCGAAACCTCTTCGGGCGTGCCTTGCACGACGACGCGGCCTCCCTCGTCGCCCGCGCCCGGACCCAGGTCGATCAGGTAGTCGGCGGCCTGGATAATCTGCAAGTTGTGCTCGACGACGATCAGCGAATGCCCGACCGCCAACAGCGCCTCGAAACAATCGACAAGCTGCACGATGTCGGAAAAGTGCAGGCCAGTCGAGGGTTCGTCGAGCAGGAACAGCGTCCGCCCTTTGCGCGCGGCCGACATGTGGGCGGCCAGCTTCAAACGTTGCGATTCTCCGCCGCTGAGCGTGTTGGCCGGCTGGCCGAGACGCAGGTAGTCGAGACCCACGTCCATCAGCCGCTTCAAGCGGGCCTGCACTTTCACCTGCCCGCGAAAGAAGGCGAACGCCTCGCGGACCGTCATGTCGAGCACGTCGGCGATGTTCAAGCCACGGTACGTGACCGCCAGAATCTCTTTGCGATAGCGCTGCCCCTGGCACTCGGCGCACTTCATGTAAACGTCGGCCAGAAACTGCATATCGATCTGCAGGTAGCCTTCGCCCTGGCAGGCGTCGCAGCGGCCGCCTTCGACGTTGAAGCTGAAGTGGCTGGGCGTGTAGTTGTGCGTCCGGGCGTCGATCGTTTCGGCAAACACCTGCCGGATTTCGTCGAAGGCCTTGATGTAGGTGACGGGATTCGATCGCGGCGAGCGGCCGATGGGGGACTGGTCGATCATGATGGCGTCGTTGATCTGCCCGTCGCCGAACACGTCGTCGTGGGCCAGCGGCCGCGGGGCGTCTTTGCGCAGCCGGCGGCAGAGAGCCGGGTAGAGCGTGTCTTCGACCAGCGTACTCTTGCCCGATCCGCTTACGCCGGTTACGACGCACAGCACGCCCAGCGGGAACTCGACGGTCACGTTCCGCAGGTTGTTGCCGCGGGCGCCGGCCAGGCGAATCCAACCGTGATTCGCCGGGCGGCGCTGGCTGGGAACGCGAATCAGGCGGCGGCCGGAAAGATAGTCGCCCGTCAAGCTGGCCGGCGAGGCTTCCATCTCGGCGGGCGTGCCTTGAAATACGACTCGCCCGCCACGTTCGCCAGCGGCCGGGCCGATCTCCACCACCTGGTCGGCGGCGCGGATCATCGCCTCTTCGTGCTCGACCACCACCACCGTGTTGCCGCGGTTGCGCAGGCCCTCGATGGCTGAGAGCAAGCGGCGCGTGTCGTGGGCGTGCAGTCCGATCGAGGGTTCGTCGAGCACGTAGAGCATGTTGACCAGGCTGGACCCCAACGCAGAGCTGAGTGCCACGCGCTGCGACTCGCCGCCGCTGAGCGTCCGCAACGTGCGGTCGAGCGTCAGGTAGCCGAGTCCGACGGTTTGCAAGTATCCGAGACGAGCGCGGACCTGGTCGAGCATCATCTTGCCGACTTTCCGCTCCCAGTCGGGCAGGTCGAGCCGCTCGAAAAACTCGGCGGCCTGCGAGATTTTCATGCCGCAGGCTTCGGCGATGTTTAGGCCGCCGATGCGCGTGGCCAAGGCCTCGGGCCGCAGACGGGCGCCGCCGCAAGCCGGGCAAGGGCGGTAGCTTCGCCAGCGGCTGAGATACACGCGGATGTGCATTTTGTACTTTCGCCGCTCGAGCCAAGCAAAAAAGCCTCGCAGTCCGCCGAAGTTGCGTTCGGGCACGCCCTCGTAAATCAGCCGCCGCTGCCGCTCGTCGAGATCGCGGTAAGGGACGTCCGCCGGCAGGTTGAAATCGTCGGCCAGGGCCAGCAGCTCTTCAAGCTCGTGGGCGTAGGCCGGCGTGTTCCAGGGTGCGATCGCTCCCTCGCGGAGCGATTTGCCCGTATCGGGCACGACGAGATCCATGTCGATATCGACGACGTTGCCGAAGCCCTCGCACGTCGGGCAGGCGCCCAGCGGGCTATTGAAGCTATAGAGCCGCGGTTCGGGCGCGGGATACTCCCGGCCGCAGTCGTCGCAAGCCAACCGGCTGCTGAAGCCGATTCGCTGCCAGGTGTGGCCGTCGATGGTCATTTCGCGGCCTCGTAGTCCGCTCGCTCCGCGAGCGGATGTGGGTTCGAGCCGGTGGACGCCATCATTTACCGGAAGATCGTTCTTTTCTCCATGCCGTTCCGCTTGCGGAGCAAGCGGGCTACTTGCAACCAACACGTGGCACTGCCCGTTGCCTTTCTGAAAAGCCGTTTCCAGCGAACCGCGCACCCGCTCGTCTTTGGTCGCGCCGGAGGTCAAGCGATCGACCACCACGTCGACCGTTTGCGGCTGGGGTTCCGTCTCCGAACTCAGTTGCCAGGGCCACTCTTCCGGACGATCGAGATTCAAAAGACGCCCCTCAACGATGGCCCGCACAAAGCCTTCTTCACGCAACGCCGTTGCGAGTTGCTCCGGATCACGGGCAGCCAGCGTCTGGTAAGGAAACGTCACCAGGTAGCGCGTGCCGTCCGACAACTGCTGAAGCTCGCTCGCGACGCTTTGCGGCGTGTCGCGGCGGACTTCGCGGCCACAGTGGCTGCAAAACACATGGCCGATCTTGGCGAACAGCAGCCGCAGATAATCGTTGATCTCGGTGGCGGTGCCAATGGTCGAGCGGCTCGAACGGCTGCCGCCTTTGCTGGCCACGGCGATGGCCGGCGGCAGGCCGTCGATGCGGTCGGCGGCGGGCCGTTCCAGTCGTTGCAAAAACTGCCGCGTGTAGGCCGAAAAGGTTTCGATGTAGCGGCGTTGCCCTTCGGCATAGAGCGTGTCGAAGGCCAGGCTGCTTTTGCCGCTGCCGCTGACGCCGCACAACACAATCAGTCGGCGGTGCGGTAAGTCCAGGTCGATGTGCTTGAGGTTATGGACCTCGACTCCCCGCAACACGATAGCACGATGGACGGCCACTCTCGCTCCTGTTCGATCCGGTCAACAATGCGCCAACGATTCATCCTATGCCGTGCAAGCCAGCCATGTCGAGGATGGGGACGACCAGCGCCATGATGGCGGGGCTAGCCGCTCGTGCTTGGACGTTCGACTATCTGCTATCTGTTTGATGGGTACTGGGGCAGGAACCGCGCAGCCAGCGATTTCTCCTGGGGTGGCCTGATTGTTGCTCGAACTCATCAGCGCGCTGGGCTTTTTGGGCCACCTGCTTGCGTCTCACGTTTTTGCGAGGCATACTAACCTTCGCTATTGGTGTACTTCGTGCTTGGTCGTGACTCATATTGACTGGACAAGTTCACAACGATTCGGGCGTTCGGAAAAACTCTGCTGCCCAAAGCAGTCATCGTAGCCTTCGGCGCGCGCTGACGACAAAGATAATGACGGGCGCGTGCATGTCGTCACAATCGAAACGGCCCACGCGGTCGACATCATCCTGGGCTCGACGTTTCTGGTTTATTTCTCGATCGTGACCGCTTTCCGTGCCTTCCGCAGGCACCACACCTGAGCGCGCCGTCGGCCGCGACAATCGAGCTCGCGATTTGGTCGACCTCGTCGTTCCGCTGTACGCGCGGCCGATTTTATGCTCGAATATAAGAGTCCTGCTCCACCCGGTCCCACCCAAAGTTTCTCCGCCAGGAGCCTTCTCGATGTCGCCTGCCCCACCTGAAACTGCCGCTCGCGGAATCTCGCGACGCGGAGCGATTCAGATCGGCTGCTCCGGCATGCTGGGCCTGGGACTGTCGGGGCTGTTCGCGGCACGCAGCGCGGCGGCCGCCCAAACGTCCGTGGCCGGCCACCGCGTGCGGCGGCCCAAGCAAGTCGTGCTCGTGTTTCTCACCGGCGCGGCCAGCCATCACGACACCTTCGACATGAAGCCCGAAGCGCCGGCCGAAGTGCGGGGAGAGTTTCAGCCGATCGCCACCTCCGTGCCCGGCATTCAGATTTGCGAGCAGCTTCCGCAGCTCGCTGCACGGGCACACCAGTATGCCCTGGTGCGATCGATGACGCACGGCGACAACAACCACTTGATGTCGACGCATCACGTGCTGACCGGTCACGTGCAGCCGGGGGCGTTCTTCGACAAGGTGGCCTCGCGCGACGATTGGCCCTGCTACGCCGCGGCCTGCGATCTGTTTCGGCCGCGGAACGACGGCATACCCACCGCCGTCAACCTGCCCACGTTTCTCACCAGCGGGGTGCTGACCTGGCCCGGGCAGCACGCCGGCTTCCTTGGTTCGCGCCACGACCCTTGGCAGATCGTCGGCGATCCGAACAAGCCCGACTTTCGCGTCGGCAGCTTGCAGCTTGCCGAGGGAATGGAGATGCCGCGGTTCGCAAACCGCCAGACCTTGCTCGACGAGTTGAACCGCCAGCAGCGCGGCTTGTGCGAGACGGCGGAGTGCCGGCGGCTGACCGACGAGCAGCAGCTCGCCGTCTCGGTGCTGACTTCGAACAAGCTGACGCAGGCCTTCGATCTCAACCTGGAATCGAAGGACGTTCGCGACCGCTATGGACGGCATACCTACGGCCAGTCGCTGTTGTTGGCCCGGCGGCTGGTGCAGGTGGGCGTGCCGCTGGTGCAGGTCAACATGGGGGCGGTGCAGTCGTGGGACCATCACACGAACATTTTTCCGACGCTCAAGCGAATGCTGCCGCCGCTCGACCAGGGCGTGGCCGCGCTCATCGACGATCTGACATCGCTGGGACTGCTGGATGAAACGCTGGTCTTGATGCTCGGCGAGTTCGGCCGCACGCCGAAGATCAACGGCGTGGGCGGAAAGGCGCCCGGCCGCGACCATTGGGGGCCGTGCTTCTCGGCGCTGTTCGCGGGAGCGGGCATGCACGGCGGCCAGGTGCTGGGCAGGTCCGACAAGATCGGCGCCTATCCCGTTTCATCGCCTTTCGCGCCCGACGACCTTGGCGCCACGGTGCTGCACCTGTTGGGCGTCGATCCGGCGGCCGAGATTCACGATCGCGTGGGCCGGCCACTGCAGTTGAACCGCGGCACCGTGATGCAAGGGCTGTTCAGCGGGGCATAGGGTCGTCGTGCTTGCCGCCAGCTTTAGCGGGTGGTTGGGCTAAAGGCTTTTCAGGTATTCGATCAGGTCGGCGCGCTCGTCGTCGCTCAGCTCGCCTTGGCCGGTAACTTGATCGGGATTGTGCGGGCCGGACAGCAGATCGTCGAGACTCTTGGCGCGGCCGTCGTGCAATAGCCGGATGCGGTGATAGAGCCCGACGAGCGAGGGCGTGTTGAAGCCTTGGTATTCATCGCGCGGGCTGCCCAGCCCCACGTCGTGGATTTCGCCGTCGGTGAAACAATCGCCCCGATGGCAACTCGCGCAGCCGGCCTTGGCGCTCTGAAAAAGCTGCTCGCCGCGTCGCGCGGCTTCGCTCGGCGCGCCGCCTGCGCGGTTCGGATTCGGCGGCGCATCGAGCGACGAAAGATACGCCACCAGTGCGGCGACATCGTCGCCGTTGGGCGGCGGCCCCAGCATCGTTTCGGTCAGGCTCTTGCGCATCGCGGCGCCCAAATCGCGCTGCCAGCCGTGCCAGGTCCAGGGCGCGGTCTTGGCCACGTTATAAAGCGGCAACACCGTTTTGAACGTGCGAATCGTGCCGTCGTTGAGTGTGTCCATCACGGTGGCGTTCGTCCCGCCCTCGTAGTGGCAACTGTGACAACTATACCACTGGTCGAGACTCCGCCGGCCGTCATAAAAAATGGCCTCGCCGCGGCGGACGAGCGATGCGGCCTCCGGCCCGCCCAGCGAGATCGTCTGCACCAATTCGCGCCGCTCGAGATCGACCACCTGCACGGCGTTGTCCAGGTAGTTGGCCACGAAAACACGACGGTCGTCCTTGGCGACGCGCAGGCCCATCGGCCGGCCGCCCAGCGGAACGCGACCGTAGCGGCGTTCGTCGTGGGCCAACGCCGGGTCGATGTGGTCGCCCGGTCCGCCGTAGTCTTGCAGCACCAGCCCAGGCAGGCGATAGACGAGCAACTCGTGCGTGCCTGAGGCCGACGCCACCAGCCACTGTTCGTCGCTCGTGAGACCGATGCCGTGCGGGTCGGCCACCGCCTTGCCGCGCTCATCGAGCGTCATCGCCTGGCGCCGCGCGGGGCCGTCGAGTCGGACGCGGGCGATCCGGCTCCCCAGCACCCAGCCCGCCTGAATGTTTCGGGCGTCGATCGGGTTCTGCCGGTAGATCATCCAAGGAAAGTAAACGTAGTTGCCGTCGCGCGACGCCGCCATGTGGCCGATGTTCAAGCCTTGCAGCCGCTCGTCGTAAAGCATCCGCCGCGCGGCCGTATCGACCACCGAGATGCTCTGATCGCCGCTCGTGCCCACGGCCAGACGGCTGCCGTCGGGCGACAACGCCAGATAGCGGGGCCAGCGACCCACGGCAATGCGATCGAGCGGTTGCTTCTTTTCCAGATCGACTACGGCCACCGCCGCGGCCGCTTCCAAGGCCACGTAGGCCGTGCGACCGTCGGGAGACAGCGCCACGCCCACGGGATGGAAGCCGATGTCAATCGAACCGGCTGCCGTCAGCCGCCCATCGTCGAGATCGAACAAATCGAGCGTGCCCGACCAGGTGGCGGTCACCACCACGCGCCGGCCATCGGACGAAATCGCCAACGACGACGGGCGGCGACCGCAGGGCAGTTCGGCCGCGGTTTTTCCGGCGGCGACGTCGACCAACGACACGCTGTCCGCCGTCTGGTTGACGGTAATCAGCCAGCGTTCATCGGGCGACAGCGCGAGATCGACCGGCGAGCGGTCCGGCCCGTCGGCGAACGCGGGCACGGCGATGGCGAGATAGCACGTCGCGTGCGCGAAGAAGGCTGCGCCAAGGAGGCGCCCAACGGATCGTAGCGGCCTGTTCCGCGCTGGTGTACGAGGCATCATGCGGTCCATGGTAGCCGCTATCGCCGCGTTGCGGCAAGCGGGTTGTGGGCGGCAACGTTGGCATCGGCCCTGTAGGGAACGGACTCTGTGCCGTTCCGCCGGATGCCGATTGACGGTCGTTCGGTGCGCGCGGAACGGCACGGAGTCCGTTCCCTACAGCGGAGCGACCTGCCGGACAAAGCTGCCTAGGAGCAATCTGCCGGGGGTGATAGAGTACGCCCTGGTTATTCTGTGCGGGAGGGCTTGATGCCCAGCATTTCGTCATGTCCAGAATGCCATCGGGATCTGACCATCCCCGATCTGGCCGACCGACAGCAGCCGCTGCGCTGTCCGCTGTGCGATGCGCAGTTTTCCGCCGATCGCGTGCTGGCCGACAGCGTGAACTTTCCGCCCGCGGCGATCGTAGTGGGCGACCGTAGCCCGCTTGCACCGCAAGCGGAAGGGCGTCGGGAGCCGGGTGATTCTCCAGTGGGAGAATCCAGCGGGCTGGAAAGCACATCCGCTCACGGCGTGAGCGGGCTAGGTGCTCCGCAAGCGGAGCGGGGCGGCGAGCTAGGCGATTCTCCGGAGCCGCAAGCGGAAGGGCCTGGCGAGCCGGGTGATTTTCCAGTGGGAGAACCAAGCGAGTTGGAAAGCACCTCCGCTCACGGAGTGAGCGGGCTACCCAACGACTACGAAGCCTTCGGCCAACAAGCGGCCAGCATGCGCGTCGCGCCCAAGGTGCGACGGAAGTCAAGTCCGCTCGGCGTGCTCGGCCAACTCGTGGGTATGGCATTGGGTGGCGTCGTCGGACTGGCGATCGGCTACTATGTGCTGGTCTGGATGGGTGGGCCGCGGGCCGACTTTCTCGAGCTGCGCGGCAAGCTGCCCCACTGGTTGCGGCCGCCCGTTCGACGACACAACGATGCCGGCGACTCGCTCCCCTTGACGCATCAACCTCCTCAGGCGGTCGAGCCACCGGCGCCGCGGGAGCGCCGACCCGGCAACGACGACCCCATCGACGACGCGCCGCCGGTCACTCCGTCCAGCGGCGACCTCGTCGGGCTGGCAACCGCCGAGCAGGGGCCCTACGCGACGCGCCATGAATCGTCGCGCGCCGGGCCTTCGCCGCCCAGTCATGATGAACCGATCGAACGCTTGCCGCCGACCGCCAAGCCGCTGCCCGACGATTATCGCGGACCGCGCGGCTTTCGGCTGCGGTCTGTGGCCGAACTGCAAACGGCGTTGGACCGGGCCGAGCACGCCCTGCGATGTCCCCATTGTCTGCAGCCCGGTGCCGTGCAGTTGGCGGCGTTCACGGCCGTCGATGATGCCGGCGGCCAGCCACCGGAAGCGGAGCGTCCGCCACCGCTCCACTGCGATTACTGTCGCGGCAAGCCGGTGCTGAACCTCACCACCGGCACTTACGAGCGCCTTTGCGACCTGGCCGAGATGGTGACGTTCGCCCGCTTCGACGGCGACGATGCCAGCCGCGAGCGCTGCCGCGATGCGGCCGTGACGTTGTTGCTGGCGATCGGAAGCCAGCGAGACAAGAGCGACGTGGTGGGGCGGCTGAGCGGTGCCCGGCTCGACGACAGCCAGCGGCAGTCGAACGGGATCTTGCTGTCGGGCACCGTACAACAGACGAAAGCCGAAGGCGATTTGTTCGAGATTCAGTTGATGCTGGCCGGCTGCGGCAAGGTGGTGACCGTCGTCAGCCGGCAATCGCCCGATCCGCCCCTGGCGCGGCGCGACCGGTTGCTGGTGTTGGGGAGCATCGTCGATGGCCCGCGCGACAATCTGGCCGGCTATGTGGGCGAGCTGCCGCAAGTCGTGTGGGGCGGCCTGCCGCTGCGGCTGGCCGCGCCGCCGCGTTGAAGCCAGGCCATTTGCGGACCGCGGCTCTTCCGGGCAAAATAACGCCGTTGCTTCCAACCTCTGCACGCGGAGCCCTCCATGCCGACTCGATACATCGTCATCGCCTTGCTATCGCTGATCTCGCTCTCGCATCGCCCGTCGGTTGCCCACGACTGGCCGACGTTTCGGGGGCCGGCGCTCACCGGCATCTCCGACGAAACGGGCGTGCCGCTGAACTGGTCGGCCGACAAAAACATCCGCTGGAAAGTGCCGCTCGCCGGTCCGGGCAACTCCAGCCCCGTTGTTTCGCGCGACCGCGTTTTCGTTACCTGTGCCAGCGACCAGGGCAAGCATCGCGGGCTGTACTGCTTCGACCGCCGCGACGGCCGGCTCCTGTGGCGGCGCGTCGCCGACTATGACGAAGCCGACCCGACGCACGCCACCAATCCCTATTGCGGCTCGTCGCCCGCCGCGGACGGCCAGCGCGTGGTCGTCTGGCACGGCTCGGCCGGCCTGCACTGCTACGATTACGACGGCCAGCCGCTTTGGTCGCGCGATCTGGGCACATTTCGGCATATCTGGGGCTACGGCTCATCTCCCATCTTCTATGGCGATTCGATCTTGCTCAACTGCGGTCCCGGCGAGCGGACATTTGTGACCGCCATCGACCGCAACACCGGCAAGACGCTGTGGCAGGTTGATGAGCCCGGCGGCGATGAAGGCCAGGAGAAGCCGGGCGAAAAGCCGAAATGGATTGGCTCGTGGAGTACGCCCCTCGTCGCCAAGGTCGGCGGCCGCGACGAGGTGCTCGTCAGCCTGCCGCACCACGTGCAGGCGTATGATCCGGCCGACGGAAAGATTCTCTGGAGTTGCGACGGGCTGGGCGACCTGGTCTATACGTCGGTGCTGGCGAGCGACGGCATCGGCGTGGCGATGGGCGGCTTCCACGGCCCGGCCATCGGCTTCAAGCTGGGCGGTTCCGGCGATGTCACCGAAAGCAATCGCCTCTGGCACGTGACGGCCAAGAATCCGCAGCGCATCGGTTCGGGCGTGATCGTCGCCGCGCACATTTATATGGTCAACGAGCCGGGGCTGGTGCAATGCCTCGATTTGAAGACCGGCAAAGAGATTTGGAAGGACCGTTTGGGGGGCGAAAAGGTCTGGGCGTCGATCGTGGCCGCCGAAGGCCGGCTCTACGTCACCGACGAAGGCGGCACGACCTACGTGTTCGCCCCCAATCCCGAACGCCTGGAGTTGTTGGCCAAGAACGTGGTGGGCGAAGGAAGCAACTCGACCTTGGCCCTTTCCGACGGGCAGGTTTTCCTGCGGACCTTCGAGCATCTGATCTGTATTGAGGACGAATTCAAGTGAACACTGAACGCCCCTGGTAACCTCGGCGGAGTCGTGACGTGGCGGCGCCGCGTCAAGGACGCATTGTTTGGGCGGTCATGCGCGACCGTCAAGGCGGGAACGAAAAGTGTCGGCCTGGCGTCATTGTCAGTGGCGACGATGAGATCGAGGCCAATCGGTCGTTCTTTGTCGTGGCGATCGGCACCTCGTTCGTTGAACCGCCGTCGGAATATGACGTTCCGCTTCCCTCGAACACGAGCGGGACAGCACGGACGAAGCTGAGAAAAAAGGCCGTCGCCGTCTGCAAATGGCTGGTTGAGGTAACTCCCGGCGATGTCGAAGACTATGGCGGCGTTGTGCCGACGCAGGTAATGAACAAGATCCTCGAGATCGTTGCGCGGTTGCCCGAGTAATTGACTTGGCGGCCGCTCTTGATCCGCGGTTGTGATTGCGGCTATGCTCCGTGGCTTGCGGATTTTGCCACGGCACACCAAGGAGGGTCGGCGCCGATGCGTCATGCCACGGTTTCGGTCGACGATGCGGAGACATCGCGGGCGCCAGCGGCACCCTCGCGGCCGTTGTTTGCCTGGTGCCGCGATCGCGCGCCGCTGGTGGCTGCCATGGCGTTTTTCCTGGCCATGTTCTGGCCCTTCATGCGCAAAGGGGAACAAGGCGAATGGCGCCGCTGCTTTCTGCGCGCCGCCGGACGGCTGCAAGCGCGGGAAATCCTGCATTGGCCGGACGAGGTGAACACCTACGCTTATCCGCCTGCTATGGCCATGCTGGCAGTGCCGTTGGCCAAGCTGCCGTTTCGCTGGTCGCTGGCCGGCTGGTACGTGGTCAACGTGGCCGCGATGATGGCCGCCATCACCTGCGCCTGGCGATTGACCGGAGGGCCGTCGTTTACCGGTTTGAGGCGCCCGTGGAGTCTCGTCTTTTGGCTGGGTCTGCTGCTGGCCAGCCGGTTTCTGACTGCGCCCTTGGAAAACCAGCAGTTCGACGTGGTGATTGCGGCTTGCCTGCTGGCGGGCTGCCTGGCGTTGGCGCGCGGCAACGACAACCTCGCCGCGTTGTGGCTGGGCGTCGGGGCCGCCATGAAATGTACGCCCTTCTTGTTTGTCCCGTATCTCGTGTGGCGCGGCAAGGTGAGAGCGGCGGCGCTGATGGTGCTCGCGGCCGTGACGATCAATTGCTTGCCCGACCTGATCTGGCCGCGGCCCAACGGAGGGTCGTATCTGGGTGATTGGATCGGCGTGTTCTTGCTCAAGGCCGGCCGCTCGGCCCCCGGAGTCTGGGACAGCGACTTGATCCTGAACCAGTCGCTCGCCGGGCTGATCAATCGGCTGGTGCAGTCGGGCCTTCCGCTCAGCCTGTCGCAGCTTCCCTCGGCGCTGACCGAACTGTCGCCCGGCACAACGCTCTTGATTCGCGCCCTGGTTTACGGTCTCAGCGCGGCGTTGCTGGCGGTCACGTTCTGTGCCTTCGGACGGCCCGGAAAGGGCGCACTCTGTAGGGAACGGACTCCGTGCCGTTCCGCGCGCGCCGAACCATGGTCAATCGGCATCCGGCGGAACGGCACGGAGTCCGTGCGGAACGGCACGGAGTCCGTTCCCTACAGAGTCTTGCCCGCGCAGGGCATCGAGGCCGCCGCGTTGTTCTGCCTGATGCTGTTGTTGAGCCCGATGTCGAGCAAGGCGCACTACGTGGTGCTGGTGTTGCCGTGTTTTCTCGTGGCCCGCGCCGTGGTCGAGGGCCGGCTCAGCGGCAGGGCTTGGCTGCCGCCGCTGCTGCTCTTGGGTCCGCTCACCGCGAAAGGCGTCACCGGCAAGCCGCTGGGCGATTTGCTGCTCGCCTGGGGACTGCCCACCTGGTTCGTTTTGCTGCTGCTGGCAGCCGTATGGAGATTGTCTCTAGACGGGTGCTTTACAGCTTCGGTCGTTCGCTGCATACTACGTCCTTGCGCGTGGCTTCGGGCAGCTCACGACCCAAGGAGCGGACAAGGATGGCGCAGCTTTCGATGAACGAAATGACGACCTATCGCTGGTCGTTCGAAAAGGATGTTTCTCATTACGCGGCGGCGGGAATTCAGGCCATCGGCGTCTGGCGCCCCAAGATCGTCGACTTCGGCGAAGCCAAGGGAATCGATCTCCTGGCCGAGAGCGGACTGGAAGTATCGAACCTGCTGTGGGCCGGCGGGTTCACGGGCAGCGACGGCCGAAGCTCGCGCGACAGCATCGACGACGGGCACGACGCCATCCGGCTGGCCGCCGACTTGAACGCGCAGTGCCTGGTGGTCTACAGCGGCGGTCGCGCCGGCCACACGCACAACCATGCGCGTCGTCTGGTCAAAGACGCCTTGAGAGAACTTTTGCCCGCCGCGGCCGAGCAACAGGTCACGCTGGCCATCAAGCCGATGCACCGCGGGTGCGCGGCGGAATGCACGTTTTTGACGAGCATCGACGACACTCTGGAGTTGGTCGACGGCTTCGGCAGCCCCTGGCTGAAACTCGCCTTCGACACCTATCACTTCGGCCTGCAGGACGGCATTGTCGAGCGGCTGGCCACGCTGGCGGAGCGGATTGCCATCGTGCATCTGGGCGACGGCAAATCGCCGCCGCAATCGGAGCAGAACCGATCGCGACTCGGCGAGGGCAACATCCCGCTGAAAGAGATTCTCGCGTCGCTTTCGTCCGCCGGCTACGACGGCTATTACGACGTGGAGTTGTTGGGCGAAGAGATCGAGGCATCGGACTATCGCGATCTGCTGGAGCAATCAAAGCACGCCTTCGGGCAGTTGGTGGGCTGTTCGGCGCAGGGAAGCGTGGCGCGGTGAGAGGGTTCAGGGTTCGGAGCAGGCGGTGGCTGCGGCAGAGCTTGGCCACTACCGGCGCGACCTTCAGGATACGCGATGCGGCCAAGCGATGCCCCCGTTTGACGCGCCGGGGCATCGCTTGGCCGCATCGCGTGTCCTAAAAATCGAGGGCGATCCGGCGCCATTGCGCCTGACTTGCCCGTGCCTGCTCGACGATCGCCAGGGCGCGATAGGCGTCGTCAAGGCCGGCGGAATTGCGGACCAAGCTCGTCACCGAGCGGTGAAACTGGCTGAGCAACTGTTCGCCCAGCGGGCGTTCGCTGTCGAGCGCTTCTTGATGGCGGCCCGCCTCGTCGAACCAGACCAGCGTAGTGGGCAGGTCGATGAAGGCGATGCCTCGCTCGCACGCCACCTGCAGCGCCGCCGGCGGTCGATAGGCCGTGGCTTCCTGCCACATGGCCGGCATGTAGCGACCGCAACTGATCTGTGCCGTGGGACCCGTGCCGGGCGGCCCGCTTCCAGAAAAATCGAGGTTCATCATCTGATAGTCGTCGGTCCCGTCCGGTCCGGCGTGCTGGAGGCCAAGCACCGAAGACGGTTTGTGTCCCACGACGTAGCAACACCAGTCGACGAGCTCCATCAAGTCGCCCGTGGGCGAGATGCGCGTGCGGACCCGGGGCGTGAGCGCCGGCAGCTCCTCGGCCGGGCGACGCATGTGGCAAAAGAGCAGCCGCGGTGGCCCCAGCCGCGTGGCGATCAACTCCTTCAAACGCAACGTGGCGGGCGACTGCCGCCGCGGGAACTCCGACATGAAGGCCACGCCCGCCTGTTCGACGCGCTGTTTGACGCGGCGGGCTTCTTCCAGCTCAATTTCGAGCGTGGTTGCGCAATAGACGGCCTTGCCCGCATCGCAGGCCGCCAGAATCGGCAGATAGCCGTACCACTGTGGAGCGAGCATGAGAATGGCGTCGACGTCGGGGCGGTAGGCCAGGGCGCGAAATCCGTCGATGGCCTGAGCGCCGAAGTCGCGCGCGGCTTGCTCGGCACGCACGGCAATCTGGTCGCAAACGGCCGTCACTTCGAACCGGTCGGCCAACGCGCGCAGCGCAGGGCGATGCCGCACTTCCCACGATTGACCGAGACCGACAAGTCCGACGCGGAGCTTCATGATGCGAACTTGCCGGCCGGCAAGTGCGGTAAAGCCGCGCCGCTCTGGCAGAAACGCTTCTTGCCCGACGATCCGGCGCGCAAAGTCCCGATTATAGCGTGTCGCCGCAAGAATGCTCGCTGCCGCGAAAATTTTGAAGTCGTTATGGTGCCGTCACTTGCGCTTTTCACGGAAAAGTTTCTCCATTTTATCGTTGCGTATCCAAGTTCCCTCGGTAAACTAGCGCTTTCCAATCAAGAGGAACTACGGATGATGAGCGTCACGTTATCGGCGGTTTTACAGGTATCGTTACTCGCCACGGGTGCCAACGAGTACGCCGCAGCCCACCGCGTACACCAAGACACCGGCCGCCCGATGGTCTTGCTCGTAGGAGCCGAATGGTGCCCGGCCTGCGCCCAGATGAAGAACAGCGTGCTGCCGCGCGTGGCCCGTCGCGGCCTGCTGCGGAAGGTGGCTTTCGCCCACGTGAATACCGACCGCGACAGCCGGGTCGCCCGGTCGGTGATGCAGGGCGGCACGATTCCGCAGTTGATCATGTATCGCAAGACCAACAATGGCTGGCGGAAGCACATGCTGGTGGGCGTGCAATCGCCGGAAGCCATCGAGACTTTCATCAATAGCGGCCTGGAACTCGACAAAGCCGAAGGGGTGCAGGCCAGCAACGTGAGCTACGGCTCGCGGCAATGACGCTGGGTCGATGGCCGTCTCGATCGTCATTCCCACGTTGAACGAAGCAGACCTCATTACGCGTGCGGTGGCCAGCGCCCTGGCCACCGCACCGCATGAGGTGATCGTGGCGGATGGCGGCAGCAGCGACGACACCGCCTGCCTCGCCGAAGCGGCCGGGGCCAAGGTGGTTTGTTCGCCGCGCGGTCGGGCAACCCAACAGAACGCCGGCGCTCGCCTGGCGCGTGGCGACGTTCTGCTCTTCTTGCACGCCGATGCTCACTTGGCTGCGGATGGCGTGCGACAGATCGAGCGGGCTCTGAGCGGACCGCGGTACAGTTGTGGCTCGTTCCAGCAGGTGATTGAAGCCGAGGGATGGCTCTATCGCCTGCTTGAACGAGGCAACGCTTGGCGCGCGGCGCGACGCGGCCTGCCGTACGGCGATCAGGGCATTTTCGTGCGCCGCGCGCTGTTCGACGAGCTGGGTGGCTTCCCCGACTTGAAGTTGATGGAAGACGTCTTTCTCATGCGGCGGCTTCGCCGGCGGAGCTGGCCGCTGCTCCTGGCCGGCCCGTTGTATGTGAACGCGCGGCGCTGGCAGCGTCACGGGGTGGTGGCGCAAACGGCGCGCAACTGGGCGCTGCTGGCCGCCGCTCGGCTGGGAGTTCATCCGAATCGCCTGGCCAGGTTCTATTACGCGCACGCTACTTCCCCGATCGGGCGTGGTACAGGCGAAGCAACTGGCGGCGCATCTGATCGGCGGGCAAATTGAGCAACTGGGCGCGCTGGGCCGGATCGAGGTCGCGCTCAAAAAACCGCTTCAGCTCCTCTTCGTCCACCTTGGGCAAAGCAAGTTGCCCACGCCCCACGGCTTGGGGTGAAAGCGTTTGCAAAAACCAGCTTTGCAGCAAAAGCCGGCGCTGGTCGGGCGTCTGTGCCTGGTCGAGTTGCTGCTGTCCGCGGGGCGAAAGCCGCTCTCGCAGCTCGTTTCGCGCCGAACGGTCGCCGAACGTGCCCGCGAACACAAGCGGTCTGCTGCGCCGCAGCTCGTTGACGCCGCGGGCCAGCAGCTCGCGGCGGCGGCCTTCGGGCGCCGCCTCGAATTGCCGCTTCAGCCCCGGCTTGTCATCCAGCCAGCTCGTCAGTCGCCGCTCGATCCAAGCCACAAAAGCCTGCCCGTCTTCGGGAGTCAGCCGCCTGGCTTCTTCTTGGCGCAGCCGTTTGATGCGCACCAAGCGGGCCGTCGCGTCGAGCGCCATCAACTCCGCCCGTTCGACGCCGGAAAGCTGCTTCAGCCATTGGTCGTATGCCGCCACGGTGGTTTCCAGCGTCCGACGGCGTTCGTCGGCCTTGATGGCCGATTCCAGCTCCACGAGCCGCTTCTGCTCGTCGGTCGGCAGGTGGATAAACCGTTCATACTTCCGCTGCAGATCCTCTTTTAGCTCGGCACTGAGCGACGCAAGTTGCTGGCGGCGATCGGCGAGCGCCTCGGCCGGGGTAAACGACGCCGGCGGCGAGTCGGCAAACAGATCGTTCTGC
>DATLUO010000291.1 GCA_035533075.1 Pirellulales bacterium
GGTGGGCGGGCGCTCGCAAGCTCGCTGGCCCCACCCTACCTCTCCACCTACGCCTCGCCCTCCCGCGCGCCGCCGGCCACGCAGGTCGCCACCACAAGATCGCCCGTCACGTTGAGCACGGTGCGGCACATATCGAGCAAGCGGTCGATGCCCATGATGATGCCGATCCCTTCGCCCGGTATGCCGACCGATTGCATCAACACGACGATCAACGGCAACGAGCCGCCGGGCACGCCCGCGGTCCCCACGCCGGCCAGCACCGCCATCAGCACCACCTGAAGCTGCTGCGGCAAGGTCAGATCGAGGCCGAAAACCTGCGCCATGAAGAGCACCACCACGCCCTCATAAAGCGCCGTGCCGTTCTGGTTGCCGGTCGCGCCCACCGTCAGCACGAACCGAGAGATTTCCTTCGGCAACCGCAGGTCGTCTTCAGCCACCTTGATGGCCGTGGGAAGCGAGGCGTTCGACGACGAAGTGCCGAAGGCCACCAGCATCGCCTCGCGGACGTTGCGAAAAAAACTCCACGGCGAGACGCGGCTGAAGACGACCAACACCGTGGGATAGGTCACCAGCAAGTGCAGTGCCAGGCCGGCAATCACCGTCAGCACGAACCAGGCCAGCGTGACCACGATGTCGATGCCGAGCTGGGCCGTGATGGCGAACACGAGGCAGCCGGCGCCGAGCGGGGCCAGACGCATCGCCCAGCCGATCACGACCATCGACACGACGTTCAGCCCTTCCAGCCATCCGACGAGCGTCGCGCACCGCGGGCCGCCCGCCGCGATGGCCGCCCCGAAGACCAGCGAAAACACCATCACGGCCAGCATGCCGTTGCCTTTCGAGCTGCCGTCGATCGCGCCCACCATTTCTTGCAACGGGTTCTGAGGCAGCATGTCGACGACGACCTGCCGCAGCGGCTTGGCTTCCCCGGCTTGGGCCACGTTGAGTTGGGCCCGCGAAAGGTAACGGGCCTTGATCTCGTCTCGCTTTTCCGGCCGTAGCGACTTGCCGGGCTGGACGACGTCGACCAGCGTCGTGCCGATGACCACCGCCGACCCCGACAAGATCGCGGTGAAGAAGAGCGTCCGCAGACCGAGCTTTCCCAGCCGCCGCACATCGCCGATTTCGACTACCGCCAGGGCCAGCGCCGAAAACACCAGCGGCAAGACCACCATGAACATCAACCGCAAGAAAATCTGGCCGACCGGCTCGGCCAGGTTGATGGCCACCCATTCCAGCGAATCGTGGAGACCGTTGGCGTTGGCGTCCGACGGGTTCGTCTGGCCGGCCCTCACCGGCTGCCCGGCCAGCCAGTTGGCCGACAGGCCCAGCCCGGCGCCCAGCAGCAAGCCGATCAGAATCTTCGTATGGAGCGGAACACGGCGCGTGGGTCGGGGATCCTGGTGCGACACGAAATCGACGTAGAGAGGTCTTGGGTTTTCGTGCGTAGGTGTTTGCCTAAGCGCCGCCCTTACAAAATGAATTGACTCAGATCCTCGTCCTTGGCCACCTTTTCCAGGCGCTGATTGACGTACCCGGCATCAATCTTAAGGCGGTCGCCTTTTTTCTCCGGCGCCTCGAAACTAAGTTCTTCCAGCAAACGTTCCATGATCGTGTAGAGCCGCCGGGCGCCGATGTTCTGCGTCGACTGGTTGACTTGAAAGGCAAAATTGGCCAGCGATTCGACCGCATCGGCCGTGAACTCCAGTCCCACGCCCTCCGTCTCCAAAAGCGCGCGATACTGCTTGGTCAAGGCGCTCTTCGGCTCCGTCAAAATGCGAATGAAATCGTCTTTCGTCAGGTCTTGCAACTCGACGCGAATGGGAAACCGGCCTTGCAGTTCGGGCATCAGCTCGCTGGGGCTGGCACGATGAAACGCGCCTGCCGCAATGAACAGAATGTGGTCGGTCTTCACGTAGCCGTAGCGCGTTTGCACCGTCGTGCCCTCGACGATCGGCAGCAAGTCGCGCTGCACGCCCTGGCGCGAAACGTCGGCCCCCTTGCCCTCACTGGCCACGACTTTGTCGATTTCGTCGACGAAGATAATGCCGACGTTCTCGGCCAGCTCGATCGCCGACGCGTTCACCTTTTCGTGATTGATCAGAGCGTCGCTCTCTTGTTCCTGGATCACCTTGCGGGCTTCTTTGACGGTCAGCTCGCGGCGCGAGGTATTGCGGGGAATGATCTTCTCGAACATCCCTTGCAGGTCGAGATCGACCTGCTCCATGCCCATGCCGGTGAGCATCATGGGCACCGCCTTTTGCTCGATCGTCAGCTCGACTTTGCGATCGTCGAGGTCGCCGGCCAGGAGCCGTGCCCGCATTTTCTCGCGGGTCCGCTCGTGCCGCTCGCCGGCCTCCCTGGAAACCTCCTCCGATTCGTCGTCCACACCCACGGGCGGAGGCGCCAGCAGATCGAGCAGCCGCTCTTCGGCGCGCTCGCGGGCTTCGCTTTCGACTTTGGCCCGCTCGCTTTCCCGCACCAGTCCGATGGCGTTTTCGACCAGCTCGCGGATCATGCTCTCCACATCGCGGCCGTAGTAGCCGACCTCGGTGTACTTGGTGGCTTCGACCTTGATGAACGGCGCGCCGGTGAGCTTGGCCAGGCGGCGGGCGATCTCGGTCTTGCCGACGCCGGTGGGGCCGATCATGAGGATATTTTTGGGAGCGACTTCCGTGCGCATCTCCTCGCTGAGCTGCTGACGCCGCCAGCGATTGCGGATGGCAATGGCGACGGCCCGCTTGGCGTCTTGCTGGCCGACGATATGCCGGTCCAATTCGGCCACGATCTGGCGCGGCGTCAGGTCTCGCAAGGCAATTCCTCCAGGGTGATGTTGGTATTGGTGTAGATGTCGATGCCGGCGGCGATCTCCAGCGACTGCCGCACAATTTGGGCCGCGGACAGCTCGGAATGGGCGATCAGGGCCCGTGCCGCGGCCACAGCATAGCTTCCGCCGGAGCCGATGCCCAGTACGCCGTCGGTGGGCTGGATCACGTCGCCGTTGCCGGTGACGAGCAGCGTATACCGTGCGTCGACCACGGCCATTAGGGCCTCCAGCCGCCGCAGCACGCGGTCGGTGCGCCACTCCTTGGCCAGCTCGGTGGCCGCCCGCGGGACGTTGGAGGGATAGTCCTTGAGCTTGGCTTCGAAGCGTTCCAGCAGGGCGAAGGCGTCGGCGCTAGCGCCGGCAAAGCCGGTGAGTACTTTGCCGTCGAGCAGGCGGCGGATTTTATTGGCGTCGCCTTTCATGACGGCGGTGCCCAGCGTGACCTGCCCGTCGCCGCCGATGGCCACGGTGCCCCGGTGCCGGACGGTGAGAATGGTTGTGGAGTGCGATTTCATCAAGTCTGCCGAGAGGTGTAGGGCCCAGTTGTCGTTTGCCGAAACGGCCGGCCTCTATTTTGGCCCAAATCGCCAGCGGGCACCAGTGCCGTCTAGTCGAGCTGCGAGATACGCCAGATCGACGTGGCCTGGCGGGCCATCCAACGCTGCCGCTCGGCGATGCGATCGATCGTCCACTCCGCGTTGTCGAGCGGCAAACGTTGCGTCAGCAGGAAGCCGCTTTGCGTGTAGACCGGCTTCTTTTCGTCGAACGACGCATTGCCAATCGTCCGATTCAGGTCGGCTTCCAGCAAAGTGAGATTGCCGAGGCGGTAGACGGCCTCGATCGCCTGCTCGTCGGTAAAGTGGGGCCAATGGACGTCCGGGTTCTCCGGCAGGACGTGTTCCAAGCTGTATCGCGGGCTGTCGACGTCAAGGTCCTGGCCCGACAATTGCCGCTCCAAGCTGAAGAGCAAGTAACGCGCGACCTGCCGATTGCGCGAGGCCGTAGTCCGCATGACTTTTTCGGCGAAGGCCGCTCGAAAAACATTGTCGGGCGGGTAAAGCCACGCCAAACCTTGGATCGTCTCGGCGGGAGTGGCCACCTGTTTCGAGGCCACCTGCTGGGCCACGCGGTTGTAGACGCGCTCCTGCTCGTTCGATGCCATGCCGCCAATCACGTTGTAGCGCAGCGACACGATGCTGCACGCACGAAGCAAGTCGGCGAAGTCGCCGGCATCAAAGGCCCGGCGGCAAGCGAGCAAGAACGGCCACGGCTGCCGGACGCCAAACAGGCGGAGCTCGCGAACGTGGCGCCGCTCGGCGTCGTTCCAAAGCGCATCTTCGGGATCCGACAACGCCGCATAGACGTCGAGATCCTCCTCCATTTGCCGCAGAAGCTGGAAGACGCCGGCCTTGTCCGGCGTTTCGGCTCGCAGGGTCTTGAACAGGTCGGCTTCGCGCACAAACCCCTTACGGCTGTTCCAATGCGTGCGGAGGAAATCGGGAAAACTCTCTCCTCCCAGCCGGCCGACCATCGTCTCCCAGCGTCGTTCGAGACTCTCGATTTCTTCCGCGTGCGCGCTTTCGCGCTGGACGACGGAAAACAGGTAGTTCTTCAACAGATCCGTGGGCGACAAGCGCACACCGCGCGCATTCAGCGTCTCGAATACTTTGAAGGCGTTCAGCTCGTCGGTGACCGTGATGACCGTGAAAAAGAGTTTGTCCGAAAGTTCATCGATCAGCCGCGCCAACTCGGCTCCGCGCCCGGCCGGTCCATACGCCTCGCCAACCTGCCGGTAAAACCATTCGAACGCCCCGCGCAGGAGGCGCTCGGAAGCGCGCAGGCCGCGCTGCGGCAGCTTCTGCAGCGGCAGCAGATAATCTTTGTAAAAGCCGTCGTTGTTTCGGTTCAACGTGAGCTTCGACTGGGCCACCAGCGTCACGGGATCGAGATAGCCGATATACGAGCTGCGCAACTGCTCGATGCGCCGGCGGTTGTTCTCCGGCTCGACCCCTTCCTCAACGAGGTCCTGGAGCACTCGCAGCACCGCCAGCACCAGCACGCTGAGCGTGGTCAGCCGCTGCTGGCCGTCAATCACATCGAACGCCTTGTTGTCGCTGGTTTGCAGTACCAAATAACCCATGTAATGGGCCGGTTCGCCCGTAGGGAGCAAAACGCCTTGAATATCCTGCCAGAGGTCGTCCCATTCATCCTGCGACCAACTATAGTCGCGCTGGAACCGCGGCACTCGATACGAGAGCCCGTTGCCTAAAAGCTGGCGATACGTCTGATTGACCGTGTTGAAATGAATGGCCGTCATGCCGCGCTTCTCCCTCACGCCCTCGCCGCCGCGGCTTCGCCGGCCACCAGCGCGCCGTTGCCCGAGATGCCGGAGTCGCCGACGATCAGTTCCGGCCGCAGGCTGAGCAGCTCTTCCTGCACGCGATAACGCGGCTCGCCTTCCTGCGGTTGGATCCGCACGTGGCTGCCGTCGGTCCGCAGCAAGCGGGCTTTCACGTTGTCGCGCAGATAGGCGGGAATGATCTCCGTCAAGATCCGCTGCTTCAACTCGGGCGCCTCGATGGGAAACATCACCTCCACCCGACGGTAAAAATTGCGCGGCATCCAATCGGCACTGGCCAGAAACACCCGCGCCTCGTCGTCGGGACTGAAGGCGAAGATGCGGCTGTGCTCCAAGAACCGATCGACGATCGTCCGCACGCGGACCGTCTCGGAAATGCCGGGCAGGCCGGGACGCAGACAGCAAATGCCGCGGCAAACCAGGTCGATCGGCACGCCCGCCTGGCTGGCCCGATAGAGCGACTCGATCACCCGGTAATCGACCAGCGAATTGAGCTTGGCGAAGATCCGCGAGGGCCGCCCTTGACGGGCGCGCTGGGCCTGCTCGTCGATCAGCTCGATCGTGCGGCGGTGCAGGTCGGCGGGGGCCACCACCAGCTTCCGCCAAGGATGCCCTTGCGAGTAGCCGGTCAGCAGATTGAACAAGGCCGAGGCGTCGGCCGCGATGTCCTCGTTGGCCGTGAACAGGCCGAGATCGGTGTAAACCAGAGCCGTGGTTGGGTTGTAGTTGCCCGACGAGAGGTGGACGTATCGCCGCACCACGCCGCCCTCTTGCCGCACGATGAGCGACAGCTTGCAGTGCGTCTTGAGGTCGAGAAAGCCGAACACCACGTGTACGCCGGAGCGTTCGAGCTGCCGCGCCCAACTCACGTTGGCTTCTTCGTCGAAACGGGCCTTGAGTTCGACCAGGGCCGTCACGTGCTTGCCGTTCTCGGCCGCCTGCATCAGGGCGCGCGTCACCGGCGAATCGCCGCTGGTGCGGTAGAGCGTCTGCTTGATGGCCAGCACGTTGGGATCTTTGGCCGCCCGGTTGACGAACTCCACCACCGGATCGAACGACTCGAACGGATGGTGCAACAAGATGTCGTTGCGGCGGATGTTGGCGAAAATGTCGTCACCGCCGCGCGAACGCCGCCCCCGCGGAATCCGCGGCGTGAAGGGCGGATCGCGCAGGTGCTCCCGGCCGGGCACGCGCAACAGGTCCATCATGCCGGTCAGGTCGAGCGGGCCGGGAATGCGGTACACCTCGCTGTACGAATCGGGTGGGTTCTGGTCGCCCTCGTGCAGTTCTTCCGGCTCGACGATCATGCGAATCAGCTCTTCGCTGCTGCTGGCGGCCACTTCCAGCCGCACGGCCTGCCCGCGCTGGCGGGCCTTGAGGCGGTCTTCGATCAGCCGCAGCATGTCGTCCGATTCTTGCTCCAACAGCTCGATGTCGCTGTCGCGCGTGATGCGAAACGTGGTGCTGCTCTGCACTTCGAAGCCGCCGAACAATTCGGGCAACCGGGCCGAAACGGCGTCTTCCAGCAAGATGAATTGCAAGTCGTCGCCCTGGCTCAGCGGTACCAGCCGCGGCAAGACCTGCGGCAACTGCACGACCGCGAACAAGTGTTTGGGTCCAAGGCCGTGCTCGCGTTCGAGCATCGTCGCCAGGTAGAGGCCGCGGTTGTGATAGCGCGGGCTGGGATGGGCCGGATCGACCGCCATCGGCGTGAGAATCGGAAACGCCCGCTCGGTGAAAAAGCGGTCGAGCGTCACGCGCTGATCGGGCGACAGCTCGTTGTGCTTCAACATTCGGATGCGCTGCTCGGCGAGCTGAGGCAGCACCGATTCGTTCCAGCAGCGGTACTGAGCGGCCACCAGCTCTTTCGACCGTGCGGCGATCCGCTGCAACTGCACGATGGCCCGCAGGCCGTCGGGCGAGTAGTCTTCCGGGGCGCCGTCGCCGAACGCCTGTTCGCGCAGCCCCGCCACGCGGACCATGAAAAACTCGTCGAGATTCGAGCTGAAGATGGCCAGGAACTTCACCCGCTCCAAGAGCGGATTCGATTCGTCCGCGGCCTCTTCCAGCACGCGGGCGTTGAATTCCAGCCAGCTCAACTCGCGGTTGATGAAGTGTTCGGCTAAAAAGACCTGTTCGGGCATATCACAATCATAGGGCAGAGAAGGCTTGCGGGAAGAACTGGTTTAGCATATACCGCCTGAAACGCCTACAAGGACATCGCCCACATCATTCATGTCAAACGAGCACGATTGGCGGGCGTTGTACCCCTTCGAGTCGCACTGGCTCGATCTCGACGGCATTCGTTACCACTATCTCGACGAGGGCCAGGGCGAGCCGCTGTTGCTGGTGCATGGCAATCCGACCTGGTCGTTCCACTGGTGTGAGATCGTCAAGGGGCTGCGAGGCAACTACCGGCTGATCGTGCCCGACCATGTGGGGTGCGGCCTGTCAGACAAGCCGCAGCGATATGAGTACCGGCTGGCCCGGCACATCGACAACCTGCGGCGGCTGATCGATCACCTGCGGCTCGACAACTTGACGTTGTTGGCCCACGACTGGGGCGGAGCCATCGGCCTGGGTGCTGCGGTGGCCGAGCCGGAGCGATTCCGCCGTTTTGTGCTGTTCAATACGGCCGCCTTTCGCTCGCGCCGCATTCCCTGGCGGATTCGCCTTTGCCGAACGCCGCTGTTGGGCGAACTGGCGGTCAGGGGCTTGAACGCCTTTGCCCGTGCGGCGTTGACGATGGCTGTGGCCAAGCACGAACGCATGACGTCCCAGGTGCGTGGCGGCCTGTTGGCGCCGTACGATTCCTGGGCCAACCGCATCGCGATTCACCGCTTCGTGATGGACATTCCGCTTTCGCCGCGTCATCCCAGTTACGCGACGCTGAAAACGGTCGAGCATGGCTTGGCGACGCTTCGCAAACGCCCCGTCATGCTCGTATGGGGAATGCAGGACTGGTGTTTCACGCCGCACTTTCTGGAACGCTTTCTGGAGTTTTTTCCCGAAGCGGAGGTGCATCGCCTTTTCGATGCCTCACACTACTTGATCGTGGACGCCCACGAGCGAATCGTGCCGCTGGTGGAGCGGTTTCTGGCCGAACGTGCCGGACAGGCAGATTTTTGAGTAAGATGGCCCTCCTGACCCTGCGTGAAATCAGTCTCGATTTCGGCGGACCGCCGCTCCTCGATCGCGTCGACTGGACCGTCGATCGCGGCGAACGCATTTGCCTGTTGGGCCGCAATGGCGAAGGCAAGAGCACACTGCTCAAGCTGATCGCGGGGGAGCTTTTGCCCGACGCGGGCGAAATCGTCCGACCGCAATCGCTCCGCGTGGCCCGGCTGCCGCAAGAAGTGCCGCAGGGCGCGGGCGGCTCGGTCTTCGAGGAAGTGGCCGCCGGTCTGCGCGCCGCCGGACGAGAGGTGCGGGGCGCCGAACACCGCGTCGAGGCCGTCCTCTCCCGCATGGAGCTGCCGCCCGACGCGATGTTTCCGTCGCTCTCCGCGGGCATGAAACGCCGGGTGTTGCTGGCGAAGGCCCTTGTCGGCGAGCCCGATATCCTGCTGCTCGACGAGCCGACCAACCATCTCGACATCGACGCCATCTGTTGGCTGGAAGACTTTTTGCTTCGTTTCAGCGGGACGTTGATCTTTGTGACGCACGACCGGGCCTTGCTTGAACGACTGGCCACGCGCATCGTCGAGCTCGACCGCGGGCGGCTGTTCGATTGGCGTTGCGATTACGCGACGTTTCTCGAGCGTAAGGAAGCGGCGCTGGCCGCCGAAGCCCGACGGAACGAACTGTTCGACAAGCGGCTGGCGCAGGAAGAAGTTTGGATTCGCAAAGGGATCGAGGCCCGACGCACCCGCGACGAGGGCCGCGTGCGGGCGCTGAAGGCGATGCGCGAAGAGCGGCGGCGACGGCGAGACGTGCAGGGCGTGGCGCGAATCGAGGCCCAGCAGGCCGAAGCGTCGGGGCGATTGGTGATCGAGGCCAAGGGCGTGAGCTTCGCTTACGGCGAGCGCCCGGTCATTCAGGGGCTGACCGCGTCGATCATGCGCGGCGACAAGGTAGGCATCATCGGACCCAATGGTTCGGGCAAGACCACACTGTTGCGGCTGTTGCTGGGCGAGTTGCCGCCGCGCCAGGGCACGGTGCGCCATGGCACGCGGCTGGAAGTCGCTTACTTCGACCAGTTGAAGGCCACGCTGGACGAAGAGCGGACCGTTCAAGAGAACGTCACCGATTACGAGACGATCACCTTCAACGGCCAGTCTCGGCACATTCTGGGCTACTTGCAAGACTTTCTGTTTTTGCCCGAACGGTCGCGGACCCCGGTCAAGTTTCTCTCCGGCGGCGAGCGCAGCCGGTTGTTGCTGGCGCGGCTGTTCACAAAGCCGTCGAACGTGCTGGTGTTCGACGAGCCGACCAACGACCTCGACATCGAAACCTTGGAACTCTTGGAGAGCCTGCTGGCGGAATATCCAGCGACGGTGCTGCTGGTGAGCCACGATCGAGCGTTCTTGAACGACGTGGTGACGTGTACGCTGGCGATCGAGACGGACGGGGCCGTGTACGAATACGCCGGCGGCTACGACGACTATCTCGAACAGCGGCCCGCGCCGGCGCGATCGGCAGCGGCGGCGTCGCCCGCGCCCGTCGCGGGCAAGGCGGCCCCTCGGCAAGAGGAGCGTCGGCGGAAGCTGACCCATAAGGAGAAGCAAGAGCTGGCGGCGCTGCCGCGGCGAATCGAGACCTTGGAAGCGGAGCGGCGCGAGATGCACGAGGCGATGTCGAATCCGGCGTTTTATCAGCGCCCCGGCGTTGAGATTGCCCAAGACAACGCCCAGCTCTCCGCGCTGGAGCAGGAACTGGCCGCAGCCTACGACCGCTGGGAGGCGCTGGAAGCGCTGGCCGGCTAGCCCGCGCGTGGCGCGTGCGACTTTCCCATTATCGCCATTCCGAAAGCGATGAAATCCCGCCAGGTTGCTTCGCTCGCCACGTGCTCGGGACGAACGCCAAACAGGCGGGTCGGCGCAGAGCCGTCTCAGCCAGAAGCTCATTTCTGCTATGCCAAAGACAAGAATTTGCCGGATCACCTGCGCGTCAATAGCCGGATTGACAGATGGTAAAATTTTGGCTAAGATTTCGCTGTTACGCCGCGCCCCAAGAAAGACCCCTCCCTCCGCAAAGTTGAGACGTTGCGGATTCCCGTATCGGCAGAAGAAAAGAAGCTGATTATGGGGGCCGATGGGGAATTTGCGCGATGGGCGCGGTCGGTTCTGATACGGGCGGCAGAAGGCTGCCACCCGCTTTCTGGCAAAAGAAAAGACGCGAGGCAAGAAGGTTCGCCTAAACGATATAGAGCGTCGGGAAAACCCTGATCGAAAACCTAGGATGCCCAGACCAATTGGTGTTGGTCCGAATGGCGTGAACGAACGGACGCTATATTCTACAGGGTTACCGGCACGGATCAAGGGCACCTATGACCGCGCGCTTTTTTAGAGACGATCGGGAACGACTATTCGGCGCATTACGCTCCCATCTTGAGGGTCTCGGCTATCGGGGCGATCTTCTGGCCGAAGACTACTCGTTCCCAGACTGGTTTTCGGATGGCCGCCAAGAAAGATCGGTGCCTATTGCCGCATTCGGGCAAACACCGCTGTCATACGAGACGGCTTGTTTTTCAGTTTTGCCACCTTCCCACAAAACTGGGCGAGAGTTGGTGCAAGACTTCAGAGCGCTCGGCGCCCCCTTCGCTTTTGAGATTACTGCTGTCAATGTGCAGTGCTGGGGCGTAGGGGCAGAGCAGGACTCGACCACAAGAATCAGCCAGTTCGACCTAGACAACATTGACGATGTCTTTCAGAAGCACGCCGATGATTGGCTTCCACTTAGTGTGCTGCGCGCTAAAAACGTCGCCTCGAAGGCAAGCCTAGATCAGCGCGTCCTCTTTGACTTCGACCTAATTCCTGAACTCGAGCATCATATCCGCGAAAAGCTCGACCCTCTGTTAAAAAGAGCGTGCAGTGCTGCAAAACGCGTCTACAACCAAACGTCGCATGCGGCTCTCAATGCCCATCACATGTTTCAGCTAGCATTCTGGTTGCTGGCTGGAAAAATCTTTCACGACCGTCGCATCGACCCGTTCGTAGCGTTTGACATCAACTCCAATCCAGACGAGGTACTCGCAGCGGTTGCGGACTATTACGGCGAGCACCTGCCTGCGATGCTAAATCGAGCGTCTCGCGAGGCGGTCTACAAAAAACTGTGGGGCGGCGTTGACCTTCGGAACGTCTCGATTGACGTGTTGACGCACATTTGGGCGAATACGTTTGTCTCGAAAGACATTCGCGAAGCCCTAGGGATTCACAGCACGCCCAGAAGCGTCGCGAAATTCATCGTCGATCAACTGCCATTTGAAGCCTTCGATACGCACCGCAGAATTGTGGTCGAGCCGTGCTGCGGAAGCGCGACATTTTTGGTCTCGGCAATGCAGCGGCTTCGCGAGTTGCTTCCCAGTAATACCGACCATAAAGCACGACACAAGTATTTTACCTCAAAGCTCCTTGGGTTTGAGCAGGAGGCAATTGGCGTGGAAATTGCCCGTCTATGCTTGACCCTTGCTGACTTCCCAAATCCAAACCATTGGCAGATTTTCAGCGGGGACGTCTTCCGCGCACAACAGAAAGCGCTAGAAGAGAAGCTCCGCAACACGAGAATAGTTCTCTGCAATCCACCATTCCAAAGTTTCTCTACATCTGATCCGTTGCGCGCCTCAACACAATCGGTGCATAAGCCGGTGGAGATTCTCAACCGTGTGCTTGATAGCCTTCATCCGCAAGGAGTGCTGGGCTTCGTTCTGCCGAGAAAATTCCTTGATAGTGGATGGTACGAGCAGGCCAGGACCAGGCTCATCGACCGCTTTGCCAGCTTAGATTTAGTTTCACTTCCAGACACTGCGTTCCGTGGATCTAATTCTGGAGTTGAAACTGTGCTGCTCATTGCCACCCAACCTCGCTCTGGTGGACAATCAAGCACGGTTCGCCATCGTCGCGTGAGCAGGACAGACTGGGAGGCATTTAGTAGAACTCATCGTGTCAGTAGCGACGATGTGTGCGTCAAAACAGCGGCGGATGCAGCGAGGAGTCTTTCAATCCCGCTACTTCGCAATCTGTGGATGTATTTAGAGGGATTTGACTTGCTGGGTACGGTGGCAAGGATCAGAAAGGGAATCGAGTGGAATCGCCCATTGAAGAAGTACCGCAACGAGCTTGTGCGCCACACCGCAGAAGACTGGACGCGGGAGGGAGTACCACCGCTTGCAAAGATCGAAGCGTTTCAGGTGCCAGATACCATGCATTTGAGCATGAAGCCTGAAGATCGGCGAAGGAACGCCTATAGTCTTCCGTGGGATACACCAAAAGTAATAATGAACGGGAATCGCCGGTCGCGTGGACCGTGGAGGTTGTCGGCATTTGCCGACTTCAACGGGCTGATATGCTATCGTACTTTCCTGGCGGCGTGGCCAAACGACCCAGCGTGTACCACTGTCTTGGCAGCCATCCTGAACAACCCCCTCGCAAATGCGTTTGCTTATGGACGTGAAGGACAAGCCCTCTCTCGCAGAGACCTGGAAAAGCTCCCAGTTCCGAAGTTGTCTGAATCACTTCGTAGCGACACCGATAAAGCCGTCGCGGTATACCTGGAAGCCGTTTCGACACATAGGTGGGAGGCTGCCGAGATTGCCCTTAGGCAGATTGATGCGATAATTTTGCGAGCATACGATCTGCCGCCCAGACTCGAGCGTGAGCTTTTGGATTTATTTAGGGGTGAAGCGCGCCCACTACCCTTCAAGTTTGGTGACTACTTTCCAGAATCATTCACACCCTCTGTGCCGCTATGGATGTACGTGTCTGAGGAATTCGCGAGGTGTTCAGTACAAACACTTCGGGCGATGCCCGAGATTACCGAGCCAGAACTGATCGCGGCGTTTGAGCAGATGGAATAGAGTGCGTGGACGGTCGCCTTTTAGACACAAACGTAATATCGCGGTTGGCTGTGCCAAGCGGGCCCGATTATGCAAAAACAAAAGCGCACAGGGACAGATTGAAAGACGAGTCCCTCGTCATGGTTCCGGTTATGGCCATTGCCGAAATCAACGAAGGGATGGCTAGGCCTTAAACAAGCATAGCCAGAATCCTCTGTGGCGCCGCGTCACGAAAAAAACGCGTAACCGCCGGCGTTTTCCGGGGTACTTGTGGTGTGGGGCCGTCAACACACCACGCCAGCACGGAGGATTTCAAGTGAGCAAGAGTA
>DATLUO010000292.1 GCA_035533075.1 Pirellulales bacterium
AAGTGCCAGTGGTTCGGCAGCAGGCAATAGGCCAGCAGCCGCGTGTCGCTCCGCTCGACCGCCTCGGCCAAAACCTTCTCGAAGGCGTCGAAGTCGCCCTTGTCGTCGAACACGGTCATCCGCGCGTTGCCGCGGTTCAGCACGTGGTAAATGTGGCCGCCTTCGCTGGATCGATGTGGTCTTCCCATAACCCCAAATGATAATCCATAACGGCCAGCCCGTCAAGAAAACGGTTCCTGACACCTTTTCCGTGTCTCTTTTCCGGGTCCCGGCCCGATAGGCGTCGATTTCTTTCTGGATGTCGTCATCGCTGATGTCTTTGGCATTGGGCAGGCTCTGCTATCTGCTCTATGCCCAGTCGCCCTCAGGCAAGCTCTGGCGAGGACAGGTCCACCACCACCGGCGGTTGTGGTCGGGCTGTGCCGGTGGTAAAATACGAGCGAGGTGGTACTATGGCGATCGTAACCGAACAGCACGTTCCGCCCCTGGAGATGGGCGACAAATTGACCCGCGACGAGTTCCTGCGCCGCTGGGAGGCTGATCTGAGCGTCAAGTTTGCGGAGTTGATTGGAGGTGTTGTCTACATGCCTTCCCCGGTCTCAGGAGACCACGGCAAGATGGACCGACGGGTAAGTACGTGGTTGGGCGTCTATCAGGCGGCGACACCCGGCGTGGATGGAGCTAACAACGCCACGTCGATCATGCTGGACGATGCTCCCCAGCCGGACCTGAGTCTACTCATTCTGCCAGAGTATGGCGGCGGTTCACGGACGGAGGGCCGCTATTTCCATGGCGCGCTGGAGTTCGTGGCGGAGGTGTGTGCCTCCGGCGCCTCGTACGACCTGAACCAAAAGTACGATCTTTACGAAGCGGCGGGCATTCCCGAGTATCTGGCCGTGCTGCTGTTTGAGCAAGAGATCCGCTGGCACCTGCTGGTCGACGGCCGTTACCAGATTCTTTCGCCCGACGACGATGGACTGTTGCGTTCGCGCGTTTTTCCAGGCCTCTGGCTGGACGGCCCGGCACTACTGGCAGGCAACCTGCGGCAGGTCCTCGATCGGCTGCAGGACGGCCTGCGATCGCCCGATCACGAGCGATTTGTCGCGCAGCTCGCCGAGCGACGTAAAGCTTGATTGTACGATGATGCGCTGCTAGCGTTGGTAAATTGGCAGCGTGCCGTTCTCGAGCTGCAAAAGGGTGAGGTTGATGGCCGTGGTGTAAATCGGCCCGATGTAGCCCTGGTTCCAGGAGCCGTTGCCGCCCGCCTCCGCCACCAGCTTGGCATAGACTTTGTCGCGATACTCCCGCCAGGTTTTGCCTCCCTCGCGGTAACAGACCTGCGAGTAATAGTAGTGGGCGTAATGCCAGTGGCCGAAACCCTCGTTGTGAATCTGGTCGAGGTTCTTGCGGCAATAGTCGAGCAGCTTGGGGACGTATTTGTCGTCGTATTCGCCGGCGTTGAACAAGCAGGCGATGGCGGCCGCGGAAATCGCCGGCCGCCCGCCGCCGCCTTTCGAGCTGTACTGCACGCCGCCGTCGGGCAAGGTGCAGTCGCGAATGTACTTCACCGCCTTGTCGATGATCTCCTTGGGCACCGGTATGCCCGCGTTGCGGCAGCCGCGCAGCCCCTGCACTTGCGTGATGGTGGTCGAGCCTTCGTCGAAGCCGCGGCCGTCTTTGGCGCTGACATAACCCCAGCCGCCCGCCTCGGTCTGGGCCTCGCCGGTGAACTGCACGGCCTTGGTCAGCACTTCCACCAACTCTTCACGACGGATTGCATCTTCCTCTTCGCCCAGGATTTGGGAAAGGAAGAGCATGGAGTAGCCGTGCCCGTAAGTGTAACGGTCGTCGCTGCCAGGATCGCCGATCAGACCGTTGGCCCGGCTGCGGCCGACGAGATAGGTGACGGCCTGCCGCAGGTTGGGCGCGTACTTGCCCTGCGTCGTGGTCGAGCCTTCGCACAACAGGGCCACGCCGGCCAAGGCGGTCATGGCGGTGGGATAACGCCCCTCGTTGGCGCTCCAGTGTCCCAGGCGCGACTGAGTGTTGGCCAGCCAGTCGAGCCCGCGAGAAACGACGCGGTCGACCTTGGGATCGTGCTGGGTGGCGCCAGCGACGTGACAGCAGACGACGAGCACCAGCAACGCCGCCACCACGACCGCCGCGGCGACGGCCCTGCAATGATCGCGATAGGTCAGACGACAGATCATGGGTCACCCGCCTTTCCGATGCCTTCCAACAATCGGCCGAACAGACGCGCCGCGGCGCGCCCCGCGCCCGTGGCCGCCGAGGTCTTTTTCTCGTTCGGCGGCGGAGCGGCCTCCGGCTCGCCGGTGAATTTCAAGCGATAGGACTGCACCGGCGTGCGCACCAGAACTTCGTGCTTTTCCGGGTCCGCCACCGTATCGACCAGCGCCATCTGCTGTTCCATCTCTTGCTGGAAGACGAAGCGGCCCGTGCGCTTGTCGAGGCAGGCCAACTCGCCCCGGGCGCCCTGCGGGTTGCGCGCCGGACGCTGCACCGTGGCGGCAAACACCAAAACCGGCAGATCGACCGGCTGGTTCAAGATCAGTCCCTTCTGCGAGAGAGCCTGTTGATAGAGGCGTTGGCCCGTCTGCCGGTTGAAGCCGTAGGCCTTGCCATTCACCAGCACGGTGCCCGCCTGGCCCGGGATGGCCGCCACGTTCATGTTCACCCGGTGGCTGGCGCGGTTGGTAATCACCACGTCCACCTGGGCCGAACGCAATAGATAGACATCCTGCAGGGCGGGCTCTTTGTCGATTTCGGCGTCGATCGTGGCCTGGCCGTCGGGCAGCGACAGCACGGACAGATGGCCGTCCGGCTGCACGACGGCCACCGCGTCGTCGCCCACCGTGGAGAAACGGGAACGCGCGTCGAATTTCTTCTTCCACAGGTCGGCCTGCTTCCAGGCATCGAACAGGCGCAACGTACCTTCGCCTCCGCCCGCCAGCTCCCAGGCCAGCACCAGCCTGCCGCGCGTGAGCACGCGCTGATCGGCGAGCGGCACCGCGCGGTGGCCGACCTCTTCGCCGTCGAGCAGGCGATAGACGGTGGCCTCGGCCGAGTTGACGGCCACCGGCGACACGACGAACAAGAACTCGTTGTCGCCGAAGAGCTCGCTTCCCGAAGGAACGTCCTGCCGCGTCCAAAGCGTTTCGCCCGTCAAGGGATCGACGGCAATCAAGTTGCGCAGCCGCTGGAAGCAGACCACGTCGCTGGTCAGGGGGCTGGTGTTGCCCATCGGGCGTCCGTTGACGTCGAAGGCCTGCATCCGATGCCCGCCGCCCCAAGGCATCGGCGCGGGCCGGAAGTTCAAGCCGATCTGCCGCGGCAAACCCGAGATGGGTTCGTTCAGGTCTTCACGCCACAGCACGCGGGCGGGCGTCGTCGGCGTGCCGAGGGTGTCGACGGCCACGACTTGGTAGCCCAACGACGCCAAAACCACGTGCCCGTCGGCCCGCACATAATTGACCGCCGCGCCGAAATTGTTCGGATCGTTGCGGTCCTTGATCGACAGCCGCCACTGTTCGCGGCCCAGTCCGTCGCGGCCCACCAGAATCTGCTGCTGCATGTTGGCATCCGCTTCCACGGTGGAGCGATCGTAGAACGGCCCCGGATTTCCGCGCATCTCCAACGGCGTCGATCGGCCCTGCATCACGGCCACGTTCTCTTTGTCTTTTTCGACGACCACTTTGCCCGTGGGCCACAGGTCGTCGGTCGAGCCATAGCGGGCGATTTCGGCGGCGCGGGGCAAAGCGTCTGCGATCTCGCGGCCGGTTTTGCCGTCGAGGCAGATTTCGGCGGCCCAGGGACCCGAAAGCTGACGGTAGTAGACCGCGGCGTCCGCCGGGCGGCCCGCCTCGGCCAGCAGGCGTGCCAGCCGAACCGCGGCCGCACGCACGCGGCCGGCATCGCTGGACCGCTCGAGTTGTCTCAGCCAGTGCTCGGCCTGCAACCACTCTTTGCTTTCGATGGCTTTCGCGGCGAGCAGCTCGCGAGCTTCATCCGCCGCCGGATGGTAACCAAAATAGAGCACGAAATTGCGCAACCGGTGCGGGTCGTTGGCGTCGATGCACTCGCGCAGCGTACGGTCCAGCACCGTGTCGATATGCCGCTTTTCCTCCGGCTTGGCCGCGGCGGAGGAGGTGGCCGAGATGTAGAGGCCGGCCAGGCGGGCCCGCACCCAGCGATCGCGACGTACCGAGAGCCCGCTATCGACGCGCTCCGGCGCGCTCGGCTCGACGGCCAGGTCGGCCATCTTCAAATAAGCGTCGAAGGCCGGCACAAGCTGACCGGCCTTTTGCAGGCCCAGCGCCATCAGACGCAACAGCGAGGCCTGCTGGCCTGGCTGCTGCGCCAGCCGCTCGATCTCCGGCGCCAAGTCGCGATGGGCGGCGAAGTCGAGCCGCAGACTTTCGAGCATGGCGTCGACCAGCAGCTCGCGAGTGCGCGGATTGTCGGCCAGCTCGAAGCTCTTCCGCAGGGCGTTGACGGCGTCGTCGAATCGCCCTTCGTCGAGCAACAGCTCGCCGTGCCGCGCCAGGGCCTGGGGATCGTCGGGATGCTCGGCCAGCGTCTTGGCCACCTGCTGGCGCAGCTCGTCGAGCTGGTAAAAGCTTTCGACATGATCGACGCCCTGCGAGATCACGGCGCCGTGGTAGCAAATCAGGTTGCCCGGCACCGTGCCGCTGCGCGACCGGCTGCGGGCGACGATGCGGCCCTCGTCCAGGTCGATGGCCGCGACTTCGGCGGAGCTGAGCGGCAGATAGTAGCGGTCTCCGTTATAAAAGCCTCGTCCGCTGGGCGTGCTGTTCGAGGGCAGCGCCAGCGAAGCGTCCATCCAGGCCGGTTCGCCGTCGGCCAGCCGCAAGGCTTTCACGGTGCGGCTGCCGACGATGATTGCCTTGCCGTCGTGGACGCACGCCACATACAGGCCGTCGTCGCGAGGTTTTTGCCACTTCAGCTTGCCGTCGGTCAGGCCGACGCAGAATATCTCCGACGACTCCACCGGCGTCATCAGCACCTGGCCGCCGGCAACGGTGACGCTGGCATCGGCCCAGCGGTCGTCGGCGTTCTCGTCGTTGACCTGCGGAACCTGCTGAAAACGAAACTGCATCAACCGGTTCTGCAAGAAGTTGCCGTCGGGCGACTTGGGATACTGATGGCCCCACAGCAGCGTGCGCGTCGTCAAATCGACCGCCACCACCGCTCCGCTTGACGTGGGACAGACCAGGATTCCGTCGGAATAGGAGGGCACGGCCCCGGCCGTATGCCGCAGGTGTTCTTCCATTGGGTTCGGCTCGACCAGCACGAGTTGCTGAGACCAATCGAGCTTGCCCGTCCGCGGATCGAGCACATACAGCCGCACCTCGCCCTTGACCTCGCCCAGCACATACAGCGAACCGGCCACCGGCAACGGAGGACCGAGAAAAAACAAGTCGGCCAGATCGGCTTCTTCCTCGCTCGACCAAACCAGCTTGCCTTGCGAGACAATCTCGAAGGCCTTCAGCTCGTTGGAGGCCCGGTCGGGCCGCGGCATGCCGAACGGACGCGGGTTAAAGACTATCTGTTGCGGCAGACCTTGCTCGACGTTGCCCAGTTCGTTCTTGCCGGGCTGCTTGGCCGTGTAGGGTTCGTCGACGCAGTAGACAAACTCACCGTCGCTGCTCAGCGTTCCGTAAACCGCGTTCTCCCACACGCGCTGCTGGAGCCAATTCGCCAGCGGCATGGGGGGCTGTCCTGGTTGGCGAGGTTGGGCGTCGATCAGGTCTTCCACGCTCTTGTCGGTCGTGTTCCAGATGCGCTTGCCGGTGCGGAAATCGACGCCTTCCAGCCCGGTGAGCGAACGCATCAGCACATAGTCGCGCACGGCCAGCGGATGCAAATTGGGCACGATGCGAGCCCCGCGTTCCAGGAACTGCTGCGACAGCTTGTCGAGCGTCTGCTCCAAATCCGGGGCGTCGGCCACGGGAACGGCCCAACGGCGGTTCAACAACGGGCTGCTCCCTTCGCTGGCCGAGTTGCGGGCCGGGCCTCCTCGATAAAGCGTCCATTGGCGTGCGCCCCGCGATCGCGTCGGTTCGTCGGCCTGTCCGGCCGCCTGAGCTAACCACACGGCAGCCTGCGCGTCGGCTGCGAATATCTTCTTCGCATGGCCGGCGATCTCGAATTCGGCGTCGGGATATTTATGCCGTAGCTCGCGCACCAGGGCGGTTCCTTGCTCGGTTCGACCGGCGCGGGTCCAGCAGACCGCCGTCAGCAGCGTCAGGGTCGGCTCGAATTTCGCGGTCGTTCTGGCTGCGCGCAGCCGCTCCAGACACAAGGCCGCCGCCAGAGGCTGCCCGCGTTGCATCTCGCTCAGGCCCAGCAGATACGTGGCCTCGTAGCCGGCATCGGTGTGAAAGAACTGCCGGGCCACTTGCGCCAGCCGCGAGCGATCGCCTTGCGTTACCGCCTCATCGAGCAGGCGCTTGGCTTCGGCCCCGTACTGCAACTCGTAGCTGGTGCGCCCCTCTTGGCCGAGTTCGCCGATCAATCGCTGGGCCTCTTGCTTCAGGCTGCGATAGATCGGCTGGCCGCGTTCCGGTTGAAAGAAGCAGTCCTCAGGCCGTTCGAGAATGCTGCTGAGAAAGCGGGCCGCTTCACCGTACCGCTTCTCTTCAATCAGCTCGCGGGCACGATTCAGCCGCAGCCACGTTTCGCGGTCGGGTGGATAAAAAACGCTGTTGCCGTTTTCCTCGCCCGTTTGTGAAGGGTTGTTTGGGCGCGGCAGGCGGCGGATGCCGAACCGCGGCGGCTGAGCGAACACTACGGCACAATTCGCCCAGGCGAATAGCGCGACGACGAACACCCCTGCCATTGGCCGGGCAGGCTGGCGGCTCCTTCCCAGTGGCACGATTTTTTGCACTCCTCTTGAAGCAACCCTCTGGCAGTCAATATCTTACACGGCACGGGCAAAGCCGGCAACCAGGGTCATGATCGAAGGGCTGCCCACGTTGGCCGGTGACTGACAGGCTCAAGTTTCTAAAGTTTAGGCCGTCGCACGGATCTCGCCCCAATCAGATAGAATGAGGGGAATGGGGCGCGGCAAAGAACAGCTTTATTGCCAGATCGGAATAAGCCGCAAGCGTCATGTCGCGAATTCTCATCACCTCCGGCCCCACACGGCAGTATCTCGACCCGGTGCGGTATCTGACCAACGCCTCCAGCGGGCGCATGGGCCGGGCCTTGGCGGAGGCGATGATCGGGCTGGAGCACAAAGTCGTGATCGTCACCGGGCCGGTCGAGGTCGATTACCCGGCCGCCGCCGAGGTCGTGCCCGTCGTGTCGACGGAAGAGATGCTCGAAGCTTGCCAGCGGCTCTTTCCGGACTGCCAGGGGGTGATCGGCGTGGCGGCACCCTGCGACTATCGTCCCGTGCGGGTCGCGCCGGGCAAGATCCAAAAGACCGGACAGCCGCTCGATCTGCGGCTGATCGAGACGCCCGACGTAATTGCCACGCTGGGGTCGCAGAAGCAGGGCCAATGGTTGGTTGGTTTCGCTTTGGAAACCGACGATCCACGCCTGCGGGCGCTGGCCAAGCTGGAAAAAAAGGCTTGCGACCTGATGATTCTGAACGGTCCCGAAGCGATGCACGCCGCCGACACGCGCGTCGAGATCCTGGACCCGCGCGGCGAAGTCGTCGAAAGGCTGGCCGGCACCAAGGAGAGCGTCGCCCGCGGAATCGCCGCCACCATCCAGCGGCGTTTGGTGAGGGGCCAGGCATGATACGGCCTAATCCGTTCCGTGACCGGCGGTATCGGCGACTTTGCCCTCGCCCCGCGCGGTCTCGCTCGGCGTCGGAGGGGAGATCGACGCCGACGACAGGCTGGAACCTGCCAGGCCCGTGGAACTGGGCGTGTTGCTCTGCGGCGTCAGGCTGGTGCGGCGCCGCAGCCGGTCGAACCAACGCAAGCGAGGCGATTCGTTCAGCACCAGGATGACAAACCCCCACAGGCCGGCCAACACCACGGCAACCACGGTCGTGGCCAGCTTCGCCCGCCACAGCAGTTGATCTCGCAATTGCTGCACGGGCGCCACCGCGGCCTCGTAGCGCTCCTGCACCAGCACCGCCCAGCCCGTGTCGCGAACGCCCAGACGCTTGCGGGTCAGCACTTCGACCGGTTCGATGGCGGCCAGCCATCGTTCGTCCGCTTCGCCCTCCAGCGGATCGTGGTAATCGTCGATCCACGCCAACTCGTTCGTTTGCACGGCCTCAGCGGGATCGTCGGGGTGCGGTTCGCGACGCAGGCGACGCAGACGCTCCAGATCGGCCAACGTGCCGGGCGGCAGATAGAGACGCTCGGCCGCTCGGTCATCTTGCTCCCTCAACGGCTTCAGGCCAGGATGCTCCAGGATGGCGCCCCGCAGGCCGGCTTCGTCCTTGCGGCTGTCGATCAGCACGGGAAGTTGATTGTTGCCCGAACGCTCGTCGGCCCGCAACTCGGCAAAGTGCCCAAGGCCGACGGAGTGGCACAGGACGCCGATCACCCGGCGGCCGTCGACGTCGTCCGGTTGGTCATAAATGGGCACCGAGAGTGCGACGGTGCGTTCGTGCGTCGCCTCGCTGGTGAAAACAATCGAAAGGTGCGGCGCGTTCAACGGTCCGGGCTGCGCATTGCGCGGCAAATCGCGCCCTTGACCGTGAAAATAATCGCGAAAGGCGTATTCGCCGCCGAGGGTGTTTTCCTTGATCGGGCTGCGGGCGAGTTGCATGCCTCGTCGATCGAGAACGTACCAACTGTCGGAATCGGCCAGCACGTGGTCGCGATCGAGCCGCTCCAGCAGTTCCTGCAAGTCGCGCCTGGCGGTCGGGTCTCGCCCGGCGGCGGCAGCCTGAAACACCGTGCGGAACGCATCCTCAGATGCGACGCGTTCCAGGATGCGCCAGCGTTGGTCGAGTTCGCGGGCCACGGTCTCGGCCACGAACTGAGCGGCAAAACGGTCGGCTTCCAAGGCGCGGCGGGTCAAGGCGTCGCGCGAGTCATCCAGCGCCGTCTCGAATACGTTGTAGCCGAACAGCGAAACGATCGACAGCAATACGAACGGTCCGACCAGGCCGAGTACCAGCAACGGCCGCCGCGACCGCCGCGCGTTGCGCGAGTGCAGCGCGTCGATGACCGCCTGCGGATTCGCAAAACGCCTGTGCGGATCGACCGCCAAACAGCGGTGGACGATCTCGGTCAACGCCCGGTCGACGCCCGACAAGTGCCGGTGCAGCTTCAGCCGCGGCGCTTGTTCGATAAACTGGCGGTAACGCGACAACTGCTCTTCCAGTCCCTCGGCCTGCTGAATGTAGGCCAGCGCTTTGTCGCTGCGGTGCGGCGCGTTGCCCGTCAGCATGGCGTAGAGCAGGGCGCCCAAGGCATACACGTCCCAGCGAGCGTCGGGCACGGCCTTCAAGTCGGCCTGTTCCGGCGCCATGTAAAACAAGGTGCCCAGCGACGGCGACTGTTCGGTCGAGAGCCGCGACTGGCCGAAATCGGCCAGCCGAGGGTGCCCGTCCTGGTCGAGCAACACATTGGCGGGCTTCAGGTCGCAGTGCAGAATTCCCTTGCCGTGGGCGTGGACCAGTCCGATGGCCACGTCGCGGAACAGGTCGACCGCGTCGTGCATCGGAAGCGGCCCGGCATTCAGCCGGTCGGCCAACGAGCCGCGGTCCAGGTACTCCATCACAAAATAGGGCGGATCGCTGTCCCAGCCGACTTCGATGAGCTGCACCACGTAACGGTCGGCGAAGAGCAGCGCCAGCCGCTCGACTTCGCGGGTGAGCACGGCCCAGTCGAGACCGCCGCGGTGCAGGTAGAACTTGATCGCCACGCGGCGGCCCGTGTTGGTATCGACGGCCACCCACACCTGCCCGTAGGCCCCGGCGCCCAAGAAGCGTTCTGCCCGATAGCCCGGCACCTGCAGCGGCGGGCGCGTCGGATGCAGGCTTCGCTCGCGGGCGCGACGCAGATCTTCATCACTCTGCGTGAGTGTGCGATCGAAACCGGCATCGGACGACATACGGCTTAGAACTCCAGTTTACGGAAGGCCCGGCAGCCGAGCCGCATCGGTACGATCGTGGCAGCCAGTCCCAAAAGGATGCTGGCTGCCAACCCCAGGCCCACGAGTTGCCCCAAGCGTTCCTGGGGCACGCGCCAGTGGGCGAGGCCGTTGGCGGCCAGGTAGAAATGACAAGGAACCGCCGTCATCATGACGATGGCCGCGACATAAGCCGTGCTAAGGATGAGATTCAGCGTGCCGCCAAAGCCGGCGGCGATGCGCGACGGCGATTCATCGCGCAGGTTCGGCATCTTGGCCCCAAGCCCCACGGCGATGCCCGCAAGCCCGACGCAAAACAGGACGCAGGCCAGCACGTGTACCGCCAGCACCAGCGGAGCGACGCGGAGCATGGTGTCGCTGAGCACGACCAGCAGCGTGCTGGGCACGATCGAGCCGGCGACGGCGAACAGGAACTTGCCCAACAAGATCGTGTCGCGACGCACGGGCAGCAGGCCGAGAATCCAAAACCGCCGGCCCTCGAGGCTGATCATCGGAAATATGAACCGTGTGGTAAACGTCGACAAGATCAGGCCCACCACCGAGAGGTTCAAGAAACTGATGATATGTACCCAGTTGACGTAGTTCACATCATAGCTGAGTCGCCGGATGTTGAGAAAATAGAGCGCCAGCAGGCCGAAAAAGATCAAGAATTGCAGCCATTGCACGGGATCGCGACGGAACAGCCGGAGGTCTTTCACGATCAGCAGCCGCATCTGTGGAGTGAGGAAAAAGGGCAGTCGTTCGATCAACTGGTCGATGGCCTTGGCCCGCGGACGTTTGTTGCCCGACAGATCGGTGTGCAGCGAGTGGTAGGCAGCGCGGTAGATCCGCCCCGACAGCCAGAGGGCGATTTGGTGCAGGAGCAGGGCGTTGGAGAGCGTCAGCGAAAGAAACTTGAAGCTTTCGGCCATGGCCGCTCGCCGGCTGTCGGTGTCGAGACTGGCCTGGGCCGCTTCCAGCAGACCCGAGCTCAGCCACCAGCTTGGCAGCAACCGGGCCTCGCTGAACCGCAGGCGGCCGAGCATCTCTTGGAACCAGCCGGGCGTCAGCAGATCGCTTTCCGAGCGGTGCGTCGCATACCAGACCGCCATGGTCACCAGGCCGCCCAGGGCCGCCACCGCCGCCGTGCCGATCGCCAGCGAACGCAGCTTTCGCCGCGGGAGCCACCGCACCAGCACCAGCGCCGCGATGGCGCCCAAGCTGCCGGGGATGTAGGCAAAGCCAATCAGGTAAGGCAGCAGCACGGTGAAGAAATACCAACCGGAGTGCTCGACCGAACCATACGCCACCAGCATGGGACTGCCCAACAGCAAAAAGCCCCAACTGCTGAACAGCATCGCCTCTTGGAATTTATGCAAGAAAATTCGCTCGCTTCGCACCGGAAGCGAAAACAAGAACTGTACCTCGGCCGAGCGGAACAGGCCGCCGTAGATAATGATGCCGGTGGAGACGACCAACATCAGCGTGAGCGAAGCGAAAAAGATGCTGAACACGGCGCGTGCGGTGTCGTCGTGCGTCACGCGGTCGGGAATCATGACGCTGAGAAATTGAAATCCCTCGACGAACAATTCGAACAGGCAGAGCCACAGGACGCCCGTCAGCAGCGTGACCAGCGAGACGCGCAGCCGCGACTGCCGCAATGCTTGCCGCAAATGGTTGACGAACAGCCGCTGCCGCAGCCAACGAAACAAGCGTGCCTCGTCGGGCACCGAAAGACGGTCGACGTTGAACCACCGGCTGTGCATGCCGCTATTTTACCAGGACGCGCAGGGTGGGCGAGTGCTGCGATGCAAAGCACTTGCGGAAAACGAGCTCCGCGCGAAGACAAGTTCGGTAAAGCTTCGCCTAACCCGGCACGCAGGTGCCGTACACCAACCCGAAGCGCCAGCGAGGAACGTGAAAAAGAGGCAAAACCTCGCTTGCGCTTCGGGTTAGTGTGAAAATGGGAACGGGTTCGGCGAAGCTTTACCAAGTTCGCGTCGTAAGCCGAAAGGACATACGGCTTTCCGCCCCTGCGGAAAAACTCCGGCAGGGTCGCCAGCCACCGGCCACGAACCCTTGGACGCCACCCACCGCCAGAAGGTTCCCCCATTCGCTTGCCACAGGGCACGGACGACCGACCACCGGCCCGCTTTTTTTCCCGTCTGCCAGCAATACGCTTGGCGACCGTCAAAAAAATCCACCCCAGCAATGATTCCACGCAAAAAGCCCACCGTTGAAACCAACGATGGGCTTATGTAGAACTCAAGTCGGGGCGACTGGATTCGAACCAGCGACCTCTACGTCCCGAAAATACCTGTTCACTCGCTGAAAAACCAAAATTCTCCGAGGAATGTACGCATTTTATGCGACTTTCCTTGCGTTTGCAAGCCATCGTACGGAATTGCGTTTTTCATCGGCAAATAGCGGTATTCCGGTCCAGTCGCCGCGCGCAAAACGGTACATACTCGTTTGCGCCGGAGCGTCGTTTTTTGCTCCGCCAGCCGGCGCCAAGCTGGCCGGCAACCGATCGGCGCAAAACGGTACATACCGTTTTGCGCCAGGCGGACGCCTACGGCCGCATTAGACGCATCGCACGGCCGCCTGACGTTTGGGCCGTTCGCCGGCCAACGTCGTCGCCTTGCCAATTCTGGCGCATTCGTGGTTGGCCAAGCGGGGCTGACGTGTCCCGCATAACGCGGTTCGCAACGGATTCGGCCAGAGTAAAAGTCGGCCGGGGGGGGCACGCTTCGCCGGCCGCAAGTCCCACGGTGGCAGGCCGCTACGTTGGCCTTACTGCCGCTGGGCATCGCGAATCCACCCGCGATGCAACCGCTTAACGTCACGCATCGACGTGCCAAGCCGTTCGGCCAAGCGGGAATAGAGCCAATCACGCTGGTGGCTTTCTTGGCAACTCTTGTAGGTCAAGTTATGGCAATGGCGGCAACCGAAGTATCGGCCGCGGAGATAGAGTTTGCGGGCGCGGCGGTTGCACGCCACGCCATTGACCGCCAACGGGCAACGGTCCCACCAGCGAACGCCCCCGAAGTGCGGCCGGGTCGTTTCCAAGCGCACGGGAATAACGACGTGTTCCTTGGCTTCGCCCCAAGCGTAGTCAAGCACAAGCCAAAGCTGGCCCCCGTGGCGTTGTTCAACCCGGTAGCCGATCGAACCCGTCTCGCGCTCGCCAACCAGCCAACGATAACGGCCGCTACGCCACGGAGCGAACGCCCCGTCACGTTCTAACACCCCAAGGTCGAGCGCGTGGCAATCCTCGATCGTGGTTTTTTTGTCATGGCCGAACCAACGTCCGCTCGCATAGCCACCCATTTTCCGCGCTCCACGTTTTTCCTAAATCATCACGGGTTTGCGCACCGTTGCCAGCCGCGGCCACGGCCTTAAAGCCATGCTGCTAAACCAGATAGCCGGGTTCCGCGGCAATGTCCCGTTGCGCACCAAATAGGACCGCTCGCCACGGTCTTTTTGTGCTTTGAAACCGTGCGGGCGGTCGTCATTCGACTTGTTCCGCTCGCTTGTTCGCCCGTTCCATCGCCATCGCCGCCCCGATAACGGCCAGCGCCTGCCGATCGGAAGCGGTTTGCAATGCGGGGCCGATCGTATCGCAGACGGCTCGCCGCGTTGCCGGCGGAGTGTTCCAACCTTCGTTGACGGCCTGTTGCACCAATTGCCAGTCGCCGCGGGTCCGCGGCTGAAACGTCCCCCCAAGCCCCCCAGCGGTTTGCTCGCCGGGGGCCTCGATAACCGGGTTGTCCGCGGTCGCCGCCAGCCGGCTTGTTCGCCGGCGGTATCGTTTCCGCGCTTTCCTTGATGCCATTGTACAGCTTGATGTACTCCGCGAAAGCCGGGGCGCGTCGTGGCCAACGCCGCGGGCCGCGTAAGGCAAGGGCACGGTCGCCGCGGTGTTGCGATGCGCCGGCGGTCATGCCGCTTGATTTAAGAGTCTACCGCGAGCGCCAGGCGGCGCGAACGCCCAATAAACGCCGTCGGCAAGGGCCTACTTCTATTCCGATTGTACCGGCGATGCGGAAGACGGCTCGGCGGTTTCGGATGGCTGGCCTTGGGCCGTCTCTGGAATAGTTTCTAACGTCGCGACATAGTATGGGTAATGGCCTTCGCGCACCGTTCTGACGAACGACAGCGCAGGCACCTTCGCGGAAAGAATAACGCCAGACTTGAAAACGATTACCTTTGCGCCACCCACGGCTCTTTACCTCATGAAGCAGGAAGCGATCTTAATGCGGTTCGCACAAGCACGACGATTGTGTAAAAGGCGTCAGCCTTTAGCTCTCGTTGGTTGTGGCGCGAATCGCGGAATACCGGCGGGTTCTCACTAACGAGCTGCCAATCAAGGTCAATGCTAAGCACCCCCAAAAACTTGTTTCGTCTATCGGTGAAACCGCACGACAGGATAACGCCCACCGATTGCATTCTGTCGCTGATGCGAGCCACGGTCGCCCGGTCTAGGCCAAGCTGATCGCAATAGAACGCCTCAAACGAGCGTCTGTCGGGAAACGCCGGAAAAAATGCCATTTGGACTTCGTTTCGTGCGGCCGATTCCCACGCCAAACCGGTGTGGCCTTCGCCCTTCTTGTATCGGGCGCGGGAACGATCAGCAGCAACCGTAATCTCCGCGCCGCCCGGTTCGTACCGGAACCACGGGATGATGTACCGAGGATTAAGCGGGTCCACTTTGAAAAGGGTCATCCTTACTCGGTGGTCCTTAAAAACTCGCTCGTAGAGCAGGTCGAAAACGCCCCACAATACTTCACCCTCGAGACTGGTTGCCGTTCGTCGTTCACGAATGGTCACAATTACACTGACGACAAGGAACACCAGATAAAGCGTTCCGAAAACCGCCGTCGCGACGGCCGACTCGCTCTTCGTGTTGACGGCTAATCCACACGCGAGCAACAACAGCAGAAAATCAAATGTATCCCGTAGGCGGAGCGCTCTTCGTATCGCCCGTGCATTCCCCGCGAGCCAATCGCGGCAGTCATCGGAAAAAAGCGCCACGTTGCCATCCCCGCCAAATGCTGCTATCGTAGCCGATCCGGCGGCCACTCCGCAAGGCAGCAACCCTTGTGCCAGCCGACGGGGCCAATCTGATAACTTCCCGGCAATCTTCGCCAGTTCGGCCGTTGCTGCCGTCCATCGCCCCTCGGCCCGCCATGACTCCCCAAGAATTCGTCGCCAAATGGAAGCAAGCCAACCTTTCCGAGCGGAGCGCTTGCCAGCAACATTTTCTCGACCTTTGCGACGTGCTTGGCCAGCCCAAGCCGGCCGCGGCCGACCCCGACGGCGCCTTTTACACGTTTGAGCGCGGCGTGAGCAAAACGGGCGGCGGCCAAGGTTGGGCCGACGTTTGGTTTCGCGGCCACTTCGGTTGGGAATATAAGGGCAAGCACAAAGACCTTGACGCGGCCTACGCCCAGCTTCTCTTGTACCGCGAAGCGCTGGAGAATCCGCCCCTGTTGGTCGTTTGCGACCTCGACCGATTCCAGATCCATACCAACTTCACGGGCACGGCCAAGCGCGTCTACGCTTTCGATCTCGACCACCTTGCCGAACCGGCCCACCTCGACACGCTCCGCAAGCTGTTCATCGACCCCGACGCCTTGCGGCCGGGACAAACGGCGGAAAGCGTCACGCGACAGGCTGCCGAGCGGTTCGGACTGTTGGCCGATGGCATGCGCGTGCGCGGCATCCCTGCGCAGCCGGCGGCCCACTTTTTGATGAAGCTCATGTTTTGCATGTTCGCCGA
>DATLUO010000293.1 GCA_035533075.1 Pirellulales bacterium
CGGTGCGTCCAACCGGGGCATCGCCTGGCCGCCGAGATGAACGAAGTGCCAGCCTCCACGCGGCCAGGCTCTGCCCCAGCCACCGCCCATGTCTCATTCTCGGCCGCGTGAACTATAACGCCGTTGCGGAGGGTACACGGAATGGATTTGCGGAACTGGTGGCGAGACCTTGCCAGCTCGGATCTGCTGCAGTGGCAGTTCGACGGCTATACGTTGCCGAAAATGCTCCTGGCGGCGGTGGTTTTCGGCGCCGCTTTGTTCCTCATGCGGCTGACCGCGCGTTTTGTCCGTCGCCATGCGAGCGGACTGGCCGAACGACGCGGCTTCGACGTAGCACACGCCGTCGCCGGTGTGGCGGCGGCCACGAAGTGGTGGTTCGTGCTGATCGCGTCGTTCTTTCTGGCCGCGCTGGCGCTCGACCTTCCAGACGCGAAGCCGTCCGATTTCGTCAAGTCGGTCGCCGGAACGGCGCTGTTGCTGCAGATCGCCGTCTGGGCCGACGTGCTGATCGCGATCTTTATCGAGCGCTACATGCACAGGCGTCTGGAAACCGACGCCGCCAGCGTCACCATGATGAGCGCGCTCGGCTTTTTGGGGCGCGTGGCGGCCTGGACTGTGGCGGTGCTGCTGATCTTGGAAAACCAGGACGTCCAGATCAACTCGTTGGTGGCCGGGCTGGGCATCGGCGGCGTCGCGGTGGCGCTGGCCGCGCAGAACGTGCTGGGCGATTTGTTCGCCTCGCTTTCGATCGTGCTCGACAAGCCGTTCATCCTGGGCGATTTCATCGCCGTCGGCGACTTCCTGGGGTCGGTGGAGCACATCGGCCTGAAGACCACCCGCCTCCGCAGCCTGTCGGGCGAGCAGCTTGTGTTCTCGAACGCCGATCTGCTGCAAGGCCGCATTCGCAATTACAAGCGGATGTACGAGCGCCGCATTCAGTTTTCGTTCGGCGTGGAGTACGGCACGCCGCCCGACAAGCTGGCCGCCATGCCCGGCATGATTCGTGAAGCGATCACCGCTCAGGAGAGAACGCGCTTCGACCGGGCGCACTTCAAGTCGTTCGGCGATTCGTCGCTGGTGTTCGAATCGGTCTACTACGTGCTCTCGCCCGACTATAATCTTTACATGGACATTCAGCAGGCGATCAACCTGGCTCTGGTGCGGCGGTTGGGCGCGGAAGGGATCGAGTTCGCCTTCCCCACGCAGACGCTCTACGTCCATAAAGCACCGGAGCAATGAAAGGAACGTTTATGGGTACAGCTTCGTTGGCCTGTGCCGCTTTGATGCTGGCCGTGACGAATGACGACGCGCGCCTTCCCTGGGCGGCGAACCATCACCGCACCGACGTGGCAAGAGCGCACGTGCAAGAGATCACGGACGCTCGCGTGGACTATGTGGTGATCCAGCGAGGAACGATGGACGGCACGAATTGCCGCTCGCCCCAGGGAGTGTGGCAGCCTTTCGAGCAAACCTGGGAATCAAACCGCTCAGTCCGAATGGAGAACGTGGGCGAAACCGACGTGGTCAATCCGTGGCTCTCCAACGGCCAAAACGACTTTCGCAGCCTCGATCGAATCGCCGCCGCGGTCCTAAAGCCGGGCATGACCGACGGCGAAAAGGCCAGGGCCCTCTGGTGGCAGGAAGTCCGGCACCGTTTCCACCTCGAAGGCGACAATAACGAATTGCTCGATCCGGTCAAAGTGTTCAACGTTTACGGCTACAACACGTGCGGCAACGATTCGATCTGCCTGGCCGGCCTGTGGCGGAAGGCGGGCCTCAAGGTCGCCCCGGCGCGGCTGGTGGGGCATTGCGCCACGCAGGTGTTCTACGATCGCGCGTGGCACCTCCTGGACGGGGATATGCACGCCATTTATCTCCTGCGCGATAACGAGACCGTCGCCGGCGAACAAGAGCTGGTGCGCGATCACGACCTGATCCGCCGCACGCACACGCAGGGAATCTTGCAGCCCGACGCTCGGGCAGGCGACGAGCGGGAGTCGTCCATCTATGTGTTCGAAGGCGACGTCACGGGCAACCGCAACTCGGCCGACACCGCCTTGAACATGACGTTGCGTCCGGGCGAGGCGCTCGTGTGGCGCTGGGGCCGCCTCGAGCCGGTCAAATATCATGGGCCGCGGCCCCCGCGATTCGCCGACCGAATCAGCAATGGGTCGTGGGAATATCGCCCGGATTTCAGCGGGCCCGGTTGGCGGGCCGGCGCCGCTACGGTCGAGTCGGTCCGCGAAACCGACGGCGGACTCAGGGCGGAAGAAGGCAAGAGCGGCGGCATCGTCTGGGCGATGTCGAGTCCCTATGCGATCGTTGGAGGCAGGCTGGAGGTCGACGGGAACGGTGCGAGATTCACGCTCTCGTGGGACGGCGACGAATGGCACGACGTCGATCGCGGCCTCGATGCTTTCTTTCCGCCGGACGGGCCGGCCCGCTACCGCTACTACGTGAAGTGCGAATTGCCGGCAGGCGCGCACCTGCGGCGGTTGGCAATCGTCAACGATCTGCAAATGGCGCCGCTGACGCTGCCCGGCATGAGCGTGGGCGCGAACAAGTTTAACTACAGCGACGATTCTGCGGGCGGACGCCGCGTGCAAATCAGCCACCAGTGGGTCGAGCGGTCGGCCAGCCGTCCGCCCGACGCGCCGCGCGAAGCGGTGTTTCCGCCCGATCATGGCGAGACCGACGGCACTGAGATCGTCTTCCGGTGGCAACCCGCCCACGACGCGGACGGCGACGCGATCGCCGACTACCATTTCGAGCTTTCCGCGCGGGCCGACATGCAATGGCCTCTTTCCATGAGCTTCGCCAAACTGATTTCTCGCACCGCCGACGCCGGGCACACCCACTACACGCTGCCCGCCGCCGGCCTTTTGAATCCCGACACGGAGTATTTCTGGCACGTCCGGGCAAAAGACAGCCAGGGCGTGTGGGGACCGTGGAGTCGGACCTGGAGTTTCACGCCGCACGGGCCGGCGCCGCCGCACGACGTCCGTTTGGAGTTCGACCGCGAGAGCCATCGCGGGCTGCTGCGGTGGTCGCGGCGCTCAGGCGGTCGCGAGCCCGCGGCGTACCGTGTATATGCCAGCGATGAGAAGGGCTTTTCGGTGAGCGATCGGCCTTACAAGGTGACCGTGGGAACATCGAAAAGCGTCCCCTCCGAGTTTGCCGCCAACTTCGTGGCCGAAACCTCGGCCACCGAATTGGAGGTCGTCGGCCCGCAGGTAAAACTCGCGGCAGCGAACAAGGCTTTTTACCGTGTCGTCGCGGTGGACGCGGCGGGCACTCGCAGCGGCCCTTCCGACTATGCGGCGTGCCCACGGCCGTTGATCTTCAGCGCGCCCGTGACCGCGGCGAGAAAAGGCGCCGAATATCGCTATTCGCTTGCGGCCATCCGATCGTTGGGCGATCTTCGGACCAGGGTTGTGGACGGCAAGGAAACCATGAATTTCTGGGACGTCGAGCAGCTTCGGTACGGCATCGAGCGCGGTCCGCAATGGCTCACGATCGACGCCGCCAACGGCCTGCTGTCGGGAACGCCCGATCGCTCCGGCACGGTCGAGGTGATCGTCTCGGCGACGCTCAAGCGCGAGGCGCGGCGTCTGGACGAAGAGGCTCTCAAGTGGGGAATCGAGAAGGTTCTCTCCTCCGGCGCGGAGCCGGCCGGCAGCGCCACGCAGAGCTTCGCGATCGACGTGGCACCGTGAGCAGCAAAACGCCGTCTTCCTGTCATTTCCTCGGATCAGAACGTCGCATGCCACTCGCGATCGCCTGCCGCCGGCTCGTGAAAACCTATCCCAGCCGCCCGCCGGTGGAAGCGGTGCGCGGCTTGAACCTCGAGGTCGAGCGCGGCGAGTGCTTCGGCCTGCTGGGCCCCAACGGAGCGGGCAAGACCACCACCATTGAGATCATCGAGGGTCTGCTTGAGCCCACCTCCGGAGAAGTCGAAGTGCTGGGCCTGCGGTGGGGCGACGACGACGACGAAATCCGCCAGCGGATCGGCGCCTCGCTGCAAGAGACACGGCTGGCCGACAAGCTTTCGGTCCGCGAAACCCTGACGCTTTTTCGCAGTTTTTACCGACGAGGCATCGAACCCGACGAAGCGGTCCGCCAGGTCGGTCTGGAAGAGAAGGCCGGCGCCTGGGTGAGCAAGCTTTCCGGCGGGCAGAAGCAACGCCTGGCCGTGGCCTGCGCGCTGGTGGGCGATCCCGAACTGCTGTTTCTCGACGAGCCGACGACCGGCCTCGATCCGCAATCGCGCCGGCAACTCTGGGAGATCATTCGCGGCTTCGGACGCCAAGGCCGCACCGTGTTGATCACCACGCATTACATGGACGAAGCCGAGCGGCTCTGCGACCGCGTGGCCATCGTCGATCACGGCCAGGTGATCGCGCTCGGTCCGCCGGCCGAACTGATCGCCAGCCTGGGAGGCGAACACGTGATCGAGTTTACCGCCGACGCAGGCGCTGCCGGTCCGTCCGGCCCAGGTGCGATTGTGGACGGACACGCCGCAAACTGGCTGGCCGATCTGCCGGGCGTGACCGAGGCCCGATCGGAAGACGGCCGGGTGTGCCTCTCGGTGGCCGAGCCGCACGTGACGCTGCCGGCCTTGCTCAGCCAGCTTGATTCGCAGCGACTGCAATTGACCGGCCTGACGACCCGCCACGCCAGCCTGGAAGACGTGTTCGTCAAGGTCGCCGGCCGCCATCTCGACGACGAGGCCGCGCATGACTGAATCCTCCGCTGCCGAAGCTGCCGCGCCGGTGCCGTCTACTGCCCCAATCCCGCGGCCCGCCGACGCACGTTCGCCAGGCCGCTGGCATCCGCTGTGGCAACTCGTGCTGGCCCGCTTGAAGGAGTTCTACCGCGAGCCGGAAGCCGTGTTCTGGGTTTACGGTTTCCCGATTCTGATGACGGTTGGTTTGGGCGTGGCGTTTCGCAACAAGCCGGTCGAGCGGATCACCGTCGACATCGAGCGCGGACCCACGGCCAACACCACCCTTGAGGCACTCAAGGCCGATCCGAGATTCGTCGCCGCAGTGCATGAAGCGGATGACTGCCGGCTCCGCTTGCGCACCGGCCGGACCGATTTGATCGTCTCGCCTGCGCCAGGCCCGACGCCCCGCTACGACTATTCGTTCGATGCGACGCGGCCGGAAAGCCTGTTGGCCCGCAACGCGGTGGACGACGCGTTGGAGCGGGCCGCGGGACGCCGCGATGTGGCCAGCACCAGCGATCATCCGCTCGATGAGCCGGGCGGGCGGTACATCGACTTTCTCGTGCCCGGCCTGCTCGGCATGAGCCTGATGGGCGGCGGTCTGTGGGGCGTCGGTTACGTGATCGTCGACATGCGTCTGCGCAAGCTGCTGAAGCGCTTTCTGGCCACGCCGTTGCGCCGCACCGATTTCCTGCTCGGCATCATGATCAGCCGCATGGTTTTCATGATTCCCGAGGTGCTGATCATCCTGTTGTTTGCGCGGTTGGCGTTCGGCGTGGTGATCTACGGGAGTTTGCCGAGTTTGATCTTCTTGATCTTTCTGGGTGCGGTTTCGTTTGCGGGCATCGGTCTGTTGGTGGCCAGCCGTGCCCGGACGCTGGAAGCGGTTTCGGGCCTGATGAATCTGGTCATGTTGCCGATGTGGCTGTTGTCGGGTGTGTTCTTTTCATCCGATCGGTTCCCCGAGGCGGTTCAACCGGCCATCAAAGCCTTGCCGCTGACGTTGCTGAACGATTCGTTGCGCAGCGTGATGTTGGAAGGTGCCACGCTGGCCTCGCAATGGCCGCAAATCGCCGGGCTGGCGGTCTGGGGTGCCGTGGCGTTTGTCTTGGCCTTGCGGTGGTTTCGCTGGATTACCTAGCCGACGTCTGGAGTAGCCTGCTCGGCGGCCACAAAGCCGCAGCGATTGTGCGATCCGTCGCAGAACGGTTTTTTGCCCGACTGGCCGCATCGGCACAAGGCGATCGCCGGCTTGTCGGTGCTGATCGTGAACGCATTGCCTTCTGCATCGACGATGGTCACCGGCCCCTCCACGACGAAAGGACCGTTGTTGCGCGTGCGGATGGTGACCTGGCTCATGATTGAACTCCGTTGATATTGGCATGAATTGAATGTCGTAGACGTCAATCATTATTCTTGGCAGGCTGCGACCGGGCCGCCGGCTTTTCCGCCTCGACCGGGTGCAACACAAAAAGCACCTGGAAGCGGTCTTTGTCGGCGGCGCCGCCTCTGCCTCCGGCGGGCTCGCCACCCACGCCCGCAGTCGTCGGTTTTGTGGCCTCGGCCTTGTTGGCCCGCTGCAAGCGCGACTCGACGGCCCGCGCCGGGGCCTGCTCCGCGGGCTTGTTGTCCGCATCGGCGGGCGGGACCAAGGGGCGCACGACCAACCTGCGCGCCAGGCCCGGCAAGGCGCTCTGCTTTGCATCGGCGGCCGCCTTGGACTCCGGTAGTGATTCAGCGGCCTTCGCAGCCGTCTCTTTCTTGGCGGGCACCTTGGCTCGGAACGCGCCTGCCTGCCGCTGCTGCAGTTCGTTTACTTCCGCCAGGCCGCGAGCATACCGGAAGTATTGCTGTTGCCGCGGCAGATCGGGCGCCGGTTCCACGTCGACGGCCACCACGCGATCGGAATCACGGTCCAGCGCCTCCAGCACGGCTTCGATTTGCGGCTCGCTCGCTTCGACCAGCACCAGCTCGGTGTTCGGATCGCGCAGGGCCGCGTCGGCGTCGGTTTGCAACAGCTTCCCTTGCTGGGCGGCCCGCTTGCGAAGTGCCGTGCCCAGCCGCTCCACTTCCGCCTCGCTGGAACGGGCGGAAGGCTCGGCAGACTGCTTCGACCGATCGTCGGTCTCGGCAACCTGGTCATCGAGCGATTCCCGAGCGAGGGAGTCGGGTTCGGCGACGGGCGTCTCTTCGCCCCATTTGATGTTCTGCTGTGCCAGCAGCTTGCGGAACGAATTGTCGTAGTCCGCGCCGGGCGTCACGTAGCACCACACGACGAGCGTCTGGTCGCCGGCGATGGACGACAACCGCTCGGCGGCGCCGGCATCGGATGACATTTTGTCGTGGGCGACAGACATGCGTTCCGGAGCGTCTTTCGCCGGCTCTGTCAGCGGTTCGTCGCGCGGCGCCGCATTCGGGCCACGGGGCCTGGCGGCCTGGGGCGCTCGCAGCCCGGACGCATCGTTCTTGGCGGCCGATGCGCCATCAAGACCCAACTCGTTCGGAGATGCCGACGGCTCCGACCGGCGGTCGTGGTCCGATTTCTCCTCGGCCTGCTGCGTTCTGCCTAACGGATGCTCCGGCGCTTCGGCGGCCGGTGCTCCCGCCGGGGCGCCGATCTCGCCACCGTCGCGCTCGCCGGCCGCGCCCGGCGCCAACGCGACCTGCCGCCGTGCGGCCCGGTCGCGGTCGAGGAACATGATCGCCAAACCGGCGGCCAACGTGAGCGACGCCCAGATCAGCGGCCTGCGCATCCGTTGCCAAGTGAAGCCGCCCCGCCGCTCGTCTCGTTCCGATAACTCGACCTTTGACTCGCCGTCGCCATCTGCCGCCTCGGCGCCGCCCGTCGTGAGCAGCTCTTTTTCAGCCTGCCGCAGCACCTGATCGGCGAAGTCGTGCCCCAACCGCGTACGGGGCATCCGCTCCAGACTGGTTTTCATGGCGCGCAGCTCGTCCAGAAGCTGCCGACTTTCGGGCTGCTCGGCCAGCATCCGCTCGACGCGCGCCCGCTCGTCGGCGGTCAACTCGCCGTCGAGGTAGGCGCTCAGCAGTTCGTCGTGGGCAAGGTCGGACATGGTCAGGTGGAACCGGGCTGCAAAACTCGTTTCAATTGGTCGCGCAACTGCAGGCGTGCCCGATGGATGCGGCTGCGGACCGTGGTCAGCGGCAAGTCGAGGATCTCGGCAATCGCCGCATAGTCGCAACCGTCAATATCGCGGAGCACGATCACGGTGCGGTGTTCGTCGCTCAACGTCTCCAGGGCCGCCCGCACTTGCTCGGCCAACTCTTCACGTTCCAGCCGGTCGCCGGGCCCGGGGCCGGGATCCGGCGGGTCGTGGCCGCAGTCCTGGCCCGCGTCGATCGACTCCGTCGGCCGCCGCCTTCGCCGGCGGCTCATGGCCGTGTTGAAGGCGATGCGGTACAGCCAGGTGTAAAAGGCACAGGTCCGCTGGAACGACTCCAGCTTGACGAACGCCTTGACGAACGTGTCTTGGACGACGTCGCGCGCGTCTTCCGACGACCCCGTCAGGTGGACCAGGGTGTTATACAGGCGGTCCTGATACTTGCGCACCAGGTCGCCAAAGGCCGCCGAGTTGCCCTTGAGGGCCGACTCGATGAGCGTTTCGTCATCCACCACGGACACCCACATCTTAGACGTGCGACGTACGACAAAAGTTCCGCCAAACGATGAGTTCATCATCCCGGCGCCCGCCAGCGATGTCAAACCGTCGTCGCCGCCCCCGCGCCGGGCCGCACGACCCGCGCGGCACGTCAGCGTTTCTCGATCTCGACGCAGATTCCCCCGGCGCGCAGCGCCTTGTGCATGCGAGTGAACCAGAGCTCTTCCTTCCACACCAGCCCCAGACCCTGGCATACCTCGCGCAGCTCGCGGCGGTTATAGGTGCGGCAGCACCAGAAGCGGCTCGTCCACGCGCCGCCGAAGGTGTCTTCGCTGGTCAGCAACAGCATCCGCGCACCGGGCATCATCACGCGGGCCAACTCGGCCAGACCGACCTTGGCGTCGGGCAAATGCTCGATCACGTAGCCGCACGTCACGCAGTCGAACGTGCCGTCGGCAAACGGCAGCCGCGTGACGTCGGCCACCAGGTGGTCGGGCAGGCTGCTCCTCAGCCGGGTGCGCGCCCGACGCAGCATGGAAAACGACAGGTCGAAGCAGGTCAGCCGGGCACCGTGGTCGGAGTACTTCAACAGGTGCTTCGCGATCTGCCCGGCGCCGCTCCCCACGTCCAGAATCTGCCGCGCGCCGTGGACATCGAACTTGCGCTCGCGGATCAGCCGCTCGCCGAAGGTCAGGTGCAGCGACAGCAGGCTGCACGTGGCCAGCAGCGCTCCCTGCGGGCCGTCATACACATTGCGGACCTTGTCGCGATATTCCTCGAAGCTCACCCGGCGGATGAGATCGTTCTCGACGATCTTGTTCAGGACCTTTCGCTTCGACCGCCGATCGCTGTGGGAGCGCTTCTTCGGTGGTTTGCGGAGCAGTGGCTTGTCGATCATCGTGGAGGGAGTCCGCGGTGGATGCGTCTAAATATAGACGCGGCGATTGTAGATATACCACTCCAACAACAGAACCGCCAGTCCCGCCAGCAACACCAGCTTCCAAACGTCTTGCCGGGCAGGCTCACGTTCGGCTTTACCGGCAACACTGGTATCACCGATCTTCAGCTCGGGCCGGGGATGGAGGGCACTCTCCAGCGGATCGAACAGGTTGACCGCAAAGTGGCCCGTGGCCTTGCCTTTTTCCCGCACTTCGTAAACCCCCACCTCCGAAGTGCCGGAAAAAGGAAAGGCGTTGAGTTTGCCGCGGCCGATCTCGGCGGTGGCCTTGCTCGGCAGCAGCACCTCGATCGACTCGCCGGCCGTGTCGCTCCGCCAGGCGACCGTCTGTCCCGGCTGCACGCTGCCGGAGGTGAGCGCGGAGCGCGTGCCGCCCAGGTATTCCATCAGATTGAGCATAAACACGGGAAAGCTGGCCCGCACGGCCCAGTTGGTATCGAGCTGCTCCCGATCGTAAATCGTGAAACCGAGCACCAGGTCTTCATAACCTTCGCGCGGACCGAGGGCACACACGGGGCCGGCATTGGTGTCGATCAGCACGGTGCTGCCCGCCGGCGGAGCGAGCGGCCGGGCCTCGGCCAGCACCACGTCGCCCATCTCCACGATTTGCATGAGAGGGTGGGCACGGTTGGTGTCGATGATTTGCGGCGCGGCGGCCGGCTCGCCCGCCTTCCAGGCATCGCCGGCGGGCAAGCGGGCGATGAACATCGTATCGGCCTGCGGCATCTGCTCCGGCCGGCAGCGGTCGTAAATAATCAGGTCGAAGTTTCCGGACGCGGCCTGCTTCTCGTACTCGGGCCGTTTCAAATAATCGGGGCTGTGCTCGACGATCTCGGCCAACGCCCGCACCTTGTCGGTGGCCAGGGCCAGAGCCAGCGGACGGTTGCCCGGCGTGACCACCAACACTTTCATTGGGTGCGGCGGGTTGAGCGTCGTCCAGGCCACGTCGTCGATCGCCAGATGATCTTGGCCTCCCGTCTTCAGCTTGAGCACGCCCGACTGCACGCCCTCCAACGGAAACGCCAGCCCTTCCGAGTCGCCCGGCTCGATGGTCACGCGCTGTGCATCGACCAATTGGTCGTCGACGTGCAGCTCGACATCGACCGTGGCGGCTTCCAAACCGTGGTTCTCGATGCGGCCGAAGGCCTGAAACATTTCGGCGTTGACCTCGTGCCGGGCGGTGGTGAACGCGGCCACCGCCACGTTCTTGGCCGTCTCGGTGCCGATCGGCTCGTAGATCGGATTGAGACTTCCGAGCGAAAAGTTGCTCACATCGGGAAACTTGCCGTCGCTGAAGATATAGAGATCGGCTTTCACCGGCGCCGCGACCTGAAAATCCTGACTGTCTTCCACATTCGAGCTGCGGCCGGGGTTTGCCAAGCCCGAGGCCACGCGCAGGGCGTCGGCCAGCGAGGTGGAGCGGTCGGTGACTTTGATTTCTTCGACGCGCCGCCGCAGCTCGTTGCGGTTGTCGGTGTACGACTGCTCCACGTGGGCGCTGTCGGCAAAGCTGATGACCATAGCGGCGTCGCCCGACTTCATCTCGTCGATCAGCGAGAGCGTGCGCTGCTTGGCGGCGTCGAGCCGTGTCGGTTCGATATCGGTGGCGCCCATGCTGGCCGAGTTGTCGATGAGAAAAATGTAGTGCCCGCCCGACAGCCGCGAGGTCTGCCAGTTCGGCTTCAGCAGCGTGAGCATCAGCAAGGCGATCAGCAGAAGCTGCAGGAACAAGAGCAGGCTTTGCCGCAGCCGCTGCCAGATGCTGTTGACGTGCAGGTCTTCGATCGACTTGTGCCAAAGATAGGTGCTGGGCACTTCCAGCGGCTGCCGTTTGAGCTTGAGGAAGTAGAGCGCCACGATGGCCGGCGGCACCGCTGCCAGCAAAGCCCATTGCCAGGGCGAGAGCATCGACGTGAAGTGGCGGCTGAGGAAGTCGAGCATGACAGTCCGTGGTCCGTTGTCCGTGGCTATCGCATGTACATAGGGTGGGGCAAGCGAGCTTGCGAGCCCGACCCACCGTAAAGGGTGCGGCCGATCACTCGATGCCGCTAATCCGCAGCAGCATCGGGCTCGGCTAACAACTCATCGAGGCCCCACGGATCCTCGACCGGGAAGACATCCAGGCTCAGATCCGTCTCGTCGGCCGCCTGCCGCCGGGCCTCGGCGTAGACGTCGGCATGCACGGCTTCGGCATGGTTGCGCAGGGTGCCGCTTTCGAGCAATTGCCGCAGCTCACGCCGTTGTTCCCGGATCGTTCCCCGCCACGAGCCCGAACGGCGTTCCGGTTGATACTCCCATTTCAGCAAGTGCGACAGCAACACGACCAGCCGGCTGAACACTTCTCGCCGATCACGTTTGGCCATGTCCGCCAAATACTCGCTGAGGTGTCGGTAGTCCATTTCCGCGAATCGCCCGCAGGCAGCCAGGGCCGACATGGCCTCGAGCCACGCCGTCTCGTCACGCTCGTAAAGGACGCTCAGGTCGAGGATCTCTGCCGTCGTCATTCGTCGGTTCTCACCATGTCAGCCCTCTCAACTCAACCAGTATACCCGTCGCCGAAGCACAGCGGAACTATCAGGCCCAATCCATACCAATTTGACAACGGACCACGGACAACGATCAACGGACTACCCCCGCTTCCGCAAATAACTGGCAATCAACTGATCCACGGGCACCTGCGTGTTGGCCAGCAGGGCGTAGGCCACGCCGGCGTCGTTCAAGGCCGCCAGGATCCGTTCCATGCGCCGTACCGTATATTGCTAGTCTACTTCTGAGCGAACGTTGCCGTTTGAAATTGACAGCGGCGACCGACGCGCGGTAGGCTAAAAAGCCAACCCAAACAGCAACGCCAATGACTTCACCGGCGGCGACTGGCAAACCGGTCATTTGTGCGGCATCGGCAGCGGCCCCCGACGGGGCGGTTTATCGCGGGCCGGTCTGCTCGCTGTTGCAGGCCATCCGGCTTCGCAGGGCGGGGAAAGATGTGGTGGTTTGCGATGGCAAGCTATTCGAGAACCGCGACCTCGCCAAGCAGATCGAGGAGGCAGCCGTGGGCGTCGGTAATGTGATGGAACACGCAGCCCATACCAGGACCGCCGGGCCAAACGCCTTGCCGCACTATCAACCGGTGCGGCGGCCACCAGATGGCCACACGTTTTTTGAGACACTGAGCCAAAAGGCAATACTGTGAAGTATACATCTCCAGAGCTGCTCGTCCGCATCAACGGCGCAGAAGGCGAGGAAGCAGAGGCCCTGTACGATCAGTGGGATGCAAACGAACGAGCGGCGCGTGCGTATTATGCCGAAATCAAAGCCCGCCTTCCGCCGAAGCTCGTGCAGTTCGCCGAGACGCTCTGCCTGCACGACGCCGAGTGGATGGGGCTCAACGTTTCACCGAGCCATGACGGCAACCGGCTCGACGTGGCGGCCATCAATGTCCGGCAACAGCACAACATCATCACTCTGGTTTACGACCTTCTTGAGGAGCCTCGATGGTCGGGGCCGGAACCGGCGAGCCGCATCTGGAGCGAGGAACAAGTCATCTGGCTCTACGACGAAATCGGCTTGCTGAACGACACCACCTTCACTCACGAGATCCTGCTGAGCAACGGCAAGGTCTTAAGGCTGGTTTTCTTCCAGTTCAACTTTTCCGTCAGCGGCACCTTATCGAACATTCCCCGCTCGGCGCTATCGGCATGATGAAACAAACCGTGACGGGCTTTTGCCCTCGGCTGCCAGCACTCGCACAACATGGGCGTGCATTTCACCGTTACCGCCGATCACGACCTTCGCGATACGTCGCTGGACGCGGTCCGCGGTTGTTTTACGCCGCTAGAGCCGTTGTTTCTTGAGATTTCCACTAGGCGGCAGGCGGGACCTGACAGATGGCAGAACGTTACCGAGCCTGGTAATGCTCAGCCGAACCACTTCTATGCACCAGCGGGCTTTTCGGTATTCATTGGGCCTGCCGCGCTCACTTTTCACCACGGCACTCGCTTCGAGATGTTCATTGAAGCCGCTAGCGAGCGCGAATTGCTGCGCCGCTTCAGCCGGCACCTCGCGAGCCTGTTCGGTCAGCAGCGGGCCCTCTACGCGCCCTGCGAGGGCGCCGGCGACGTGATTCGCGATCTGGTCATCGATGGCTGCTCGCTGGCCGAGATTGAGGCACGCCTTCACGAGCGCAGCAGCCCACCGACGACAATCGAAGAGCTTGCCGACCGATCGTGGCCAGAGTTACGTTACTACTTTGACGAGTTCGACGGATGTTAGAGGATACGTGTGGTGGTTTTCTCATGGTGTGGTTGCAAACAATCGCTCACGGCGTCCGCCTCCTCTGGCCACCGCTCCGGCCAAGGTACGGCGTGCGATTCCGCCAGCGCATAGAACTCGTGGAGCTCGCAGATAGAATTCGCGCACCTCGGGGCGTTTCGACCGGCTCAGGATCAGCAAATTATGGGTCCAGGGCAATTGTGTCACCAGCGGTGATACTTTTTCGTCGCCCACATAGGTCTCGTAGAACTGCCGCATCCGAAACAGGTTGCGCCGGGTGAAACCTTTCAAGCCTGGGTGCGTCCGGGCAATGTGGTCGGCCAATTGCTGAACCACTCCTTCGCCCCATGCGGGCCGATTCAAGCTTGCGGCTGATGTATTCGCCGATTTGCCAGTAAAGGCCGACCAGCTCTTGATTGATGGCTGCGAAGGCACGGGCGCGCGCCGCCTCGATGAGTCGCAGCACCTCGTTAAAATCGACGGGCACGGCATGAGCGGATACGAGTGCCTTGGTCTGAGGCGTGCGCTTTCCCTTCCTGGGGGGTTTGCTCATGCCGGCTCCTGCGCCACGGCCAGCAATGCCGCCAGGTCGTAGTTGACGCTGTTGGCGTTGACAGGCCATGCGATGGTTCCTTTCCTCGGAGCTATCTCTCTATCGACCGTTGATCGACTTGTCAAGACACCTGCAGTTATCGCAGAGCGAGTCGCGGGCGGATTGGATGCGGCAAGATGAACGCAGAACGGCGCGGATGTGTTACTTTGTTCATTGTTGGCATGAAAATAGCTGCAACAACCGGCTGGCTGCCGACGGGCACCTGCGTGTTGGCCAACAGGTACGTCGTCCCGCGGCGGTTGTAGAACTCAGGGGTCCCTTACGGGCTGCCGGGAGGAGGCGCCGGTGGATTGCTCAGCATGTTGAGGATGTGACGGGCCAGCCTGTCCTTGATCTCCCGGTGGCGCGGGACCGGCTGATAGACTCCGGTGGTCGGGTTGCGATACCAGTCGTGCTTTCCCCCATGCCGCACGAACTCACAACCGAGTCCTTCGATCTCACGGATCAAGTCCACTCGCTTCATGAGACGACCAAATCGTCCACTTTGCGAATCCCTGGGAGCTCACCGCCGCTGAGATCAGCGTACAAGTCGCGCAGGTGTTGCTTAAGCTCCTCGAGCGTCTCGGCTTGCGTCCAGTAGTCTGGGAAGTCCTGCAGGTAGCCCAACCACGCCCCATCCTCTTGCCAGTAGATGTACTTGACCGTGTGCATCAATCGATCTCTCTCAGTGCGACAATGCCAAGTATATTCTACTGCAAATTGCGCCGGTGCGACAGCCGCCACTCACCGCACCAACCCTCGCTTCCTCAAATAACTGGAAATCAACTGGTCCACCGGCACCTGCGTGTTGGCCAACAAGTACGTCATGCCGCGGCGGTTGCAGAACTCACGGGCACTATCGACAAACGCCGCCAAGGTCTGCTTGTACCGCTTCAGCAGCGGGGCGCTGACGGTGATCTCGGCCACGTCCTCGTCTTCGCAGTCGATCAGCCGCAAGTCGCCCTTCACGTCGGGATCGACCTCCTCCGGCGAAAGAACATGGATGAGGTAGGCGTCCATCTGCCGGGCGACGAGATACCGCAGCGCGTCTTGAAAGCCGTGCTTGTCGAGCAGGTCGCTGATGAGCACGACGATGCCCTTGCCCGAATTCCGCAGGCAAAAGTTCTTCACGCCTTGGGCCAACGTGACTTCTTCGCCGGCTTCGAGGTGCTCCAGATGGTCGAGCATGCGCCACAAGCTGCGGCGGCCGCGCCACACCGGCCCTGGCTTGCTGGCCGGCTGGCCGAGCGTTTCGATCTTCACGCGGTCGGACCGCACCAGCCCGATGAATCCCAATGCGGCGGCCAACTGCTTGGCGTATTGCAGCTTGCTGGGTTCGCCGAAGGTCATCGACGTGCTGGCGTCGATCAAGGCGTAGAAGTGCAGGTCTTCTTCTTCCAGATAGAGCTTGAGAAACAGCCGATCGAGCCGGGCGTAGGTGTTCCAGTCGATGAACCGCAGGTCGTCGCCATGCACGTAGCTGCGGAAGTCGGCGAACTCGACGCTCTGCCCTTTGCGGCTGCTGCGCCGCTCGCCCTTCATCCGCCCGCGGAAGACCTTGCGGCTGACAAGTTCCAGACGCTCGAGTTGAGCCAACAATTCCGGACTGAGAAGCGGTAACGACGCGGTGGACACGATAGGGTTCAGGGTTCGGGGTTCGGGGTTCAGGGTTCAGGGTTCAGATGAGGGATGAGGGATGAGGGATGAGGGATGAGGGATGAGGGATGAGGGATGAGGGATGAGGGATGAGGGATGAGGGATGAGGGATGAGGGATGAGGGATGAGGGACGAGGG
>DATLUO010000294.1 GCA_035533075.1 Pirellulales bacterium
GGGCTTTCGTAAATCGAGGGCTGGGGAAACAGTTCGTCGAGGTGCCGCCGCAGGTCGGCGGTGAAGCCGGACTCGTCGAAGCTCAAAAACTTCTTGCCGGCGCAATGGGCGCGGATGGTGGCCAGGTCGGCCGGGGCGTAAAATCCCGCCCGCGATTGCTCTTGGCCGAGCAGCACCACGCCGCCGGGGCCCCGCTTCAGCGCCAGGTTGAGGATGGTGGTCAAGGCCAGCGGGCCGTAAAGACGGTCTTCGGTGATGAAATCGCGAAAGGCGCAGAACGCCTCCAGCACGCGGGCCTTGGTCAAATAAGCGGGCACGTGCGTCTCGAAGTTGTACGTCGGCAGCTCGAACCGCGCCAGCAGATCGGCCGTTCGCCACAGCGATTCGCGCCACAACGATTGGGCCGCGCCGTTTCGCACGGCGCGTCGGTCCGCCAGGTTTTCCAGAGCGCGGTCTTTGCGCATCTCGCCCTCGCCCACGGCATCGAGCAGGATGTAGTCGTCGGCAAACAGCAGGAACTCGGCGGCCAGCTCCGGGATGAGCGAGCCGAGGAACACCTGCAAGAAGAGGTTTGTCACGGGCAGGCGGTAGCCGCCGATCGCGGCGGTGTAGTGCTGCGGCACATGTTCGACGATCGCCCGGTTTTCGGCCAGGAACTGCGGCCGATCACCGAAGATCCACACTTTGCGAATCCACGGCAGGTGTCGCGCGACGCTGCGGAGCGAGTATCGCAGCTCGAGCTCCTCGTCGCTGTTTCGGCGGTAGATGTAAAGGATGTCCATGGGTTAGGCGGCCAGGGCCGCGAGTTGACGTTGGGCCTCGGCCACCAGCCGCGGCTCGGGCGCGAGGCGGATACATTGTTCGAAGGCGGCGCCGGCCTCGCGCGGGTTGCCGGCACTCGACAGCGCATAGCCCAGCGAAAGCTGCGTCACGGCGGAGTCGGGCCGCTCGCGCAGCGACATGCGGAAGGCCTCGGCCGCCTCCTGAAAACGGCCGGCACGCAACAGCGTCGTCCCCAGATTCTGGTGCGCCGCCGCGTTCTCCGGCTGGCGGCGCACCATTTCACGCAACGCCTCTTCCAGCTCCCGCGGCTCGCCGCGATAGAACAAGTGCCGGCAGAGGTCGTCGAGCGGCGCCGCGTCGTCCGGGCATTCGCGCCTGGCTTGCCGGAGCGTCGCCAAGGCGGCCTCGACCTGGCCCGTCGCCTCCGCGATCCGCGCGGCGAGCGTCAAACCCGTTGCCCGCAGACGGGGGTCGGACGCGAAAACGCGCTCGACGCTTTGCTCGGCGTCGCGCAGCTTTCCTTGCAACAGCAGGTTTTCGACCAGCCATCGCCAGCCATCGCGATAGGTGGGCACTTCTTCGACGATCCGCCGCCATTGCTCCTCGGCTTTGCCGAGCGCGCCCATATCGGTATAAACGGCGGCCAGATTTTGGCGGGCCTTGAAGCCCACGATGCCGCGGTCGATGCTGCCGAAGTGCAAGCTGTCGTCGTTGGCCAGCGCCGCCAGGTAACTCGCCTCCGCAGTCCGCAACTGCCCGTCTTCATGCGAAAGCATGCCATTGCGGAAAAGCAGCTCGGGGTCTTTTGGGAACAACCTGAGACCCTCGGCGCAGGCTTGCCGTGCTTCGGCGCGTTGGCCCAGCCCGCAATGGCTGACGACCAGCAGGGCGTAGACTTTGCGGACATGCGATTCGTGCGGCTGGGCCAGCGCCAGGCTGCGGCGCAGGGCTTTGATGGCCTTCAGGTGTTTGCCGGCGTCGGAATAAGTCATGCCCAGATTGAAATGCACGAACGTGTGATTGGGCCGTTCGCGGCGGTCGAGCCGCAAGAGCTTGATGTCTCGCTTGAGCTTGCGTATTCGGCCGTCCGGCGAACGGTCGGCCCCGGCATGCACGACGAAAATGTCGGCGAAGACCATCTCGCCCTGGGCCCGGTTGATGGCTCCCAGCACCTGCTCGTGAATGCGGCCCTCGAACCGCAAATCGGGCCGGTTGCGGAAGAGTTTGAGCTGGTCGACGACCGTCACGTCGTGCAAATCGTCTTTGCCCGGACAATGGACTTGCATGACATAGCCCAGCACGCCCGGAGATTTTGGATTTTCGATTTTGGATTTTGGATTGAGGTCGGGGGTCTTGGGGCTTTGGTCTTGGGTCTTGGTTGTGTCGCCTTGCGCCTGCAATTGGCAATTTGCAATTCGCAATTCGCAATTTGCAATTTCCCCCCGCCGAACGAGTCCCGCTACCAATGCGCGCAGCTTGCGGCCGTTTTCGGCGTCGATCACGTCGTCGGAGTCCATCCAGAAGATCCACTCGCCACGGGCATACTTGAGCGATTCATTGCGCGCGATCGCGAAGCTGTCGGGCCAGGGGAAGTGATAGACCTGAGCGCCGAGTTCGCGGCAGATGTCGGGCGTGGCGTCGGTCGAGCCGGTATCGACCACGATCATCTCATCGACCCAGGGCCTGATGCTCTCCAGCGCCGCGCGGATCGTGCGCTCGTTGTCGCGGACGATCATACAGAGGGAAAGAGGGATGAGAGAGGAGGGATGAGGGACGGAGGATGGCCTTCCTAGGCCGTCGCGTTGTTCTTGTGACGGGCTGGGAAGCCCATCCTCCGCTCGCCATTTCTCGTCGTACAGCCGTTTGTTGTGCTCCAGCACCGCATTCAGATCGACTCCGGCGGCGTCGAAGGTGCGATGGCCGAAGTGATGAATGAATGCCTCGCGGGCCACGGCCAGCCGCCAGCCGGCCTGCCGCGCACGGCGGCAATAGTCGTCGTCTTCGTAGTTGCCGATGCCGAACCGCTCGTCGAACAAGCCCACCTCGTCGATCACCTCGCGGCGGATCAGCAGGCAGAAGCCGATCAGACGGTCGACCTCCTGGACCTGCCCGGCGTGCGCTTTGGCGTGTTCCCAAGCGAAGCCGTCGAGACAGGCCAGGTTGCTGTAGGTGACGGGGATCTCCTGATAGCCGCTGGCGGAGTTCGTGAGCGGACCGACAAGACCGAGCGATTTTGGATTTTGGATTTTCGATTTTGGATTAAGGCCGGAGGTCTTGGGTCTTAGGTCTTGGGTCTTGGCTGCGTCGCCGTTTACCTCGTGCGTTGCTTCAAATTGCCAATTTGCAATTTGCAATTTGCAATTTGCAATTTCCCCTGTCCCCTGAACCCCGGACCCCGAACCCTCCAACGCTTCCAACATCCGCCGCAGCCAACCGGTCGTGACGATCACGTCGTTGTTCAACAGCAAAACTTGCTTGCCCGTGCTGGCCAGGATGCCTTGGTTGGCCGCCGCCGGAAAGCCGCGATTGTCGGCGTTCTCGATCAGCGTTACATCCGGACATGACCGCAAACAGTCGACCGTGCCGTCGGTCGAGCCGTTATCGACCACAATCAACTCGTAGGGCTCGTCGGTGACAAAGCGAATGCTCTCCAGGCAAGCGCGCGTGCAGGACACTTGGTTATGCGTGACAACCACGATCGAGGTCAGGCCGTAATCGCGCGGATCGTCGCGCAGGGCCTCAAAGTCGAATCGGTCGGTGCGCATATCCGCGGCCTCGTCGGCGGAGAAGCCCGACGCGAACAGCGGCGCGGCGTTGCGGGAGTCCCGGCGCGCCGGGATTCCCAGACTGTCACGGGCGTAGCCGGATTCGTGAGAATTCGGGGCGTTCGCGTCGCTGGCCGGAACTCTCACGAGTCCCGCTACCGCATCGGCACCGCGCCCGCTGGAGTCCCGGCGCGCTGGGATTCCCAGGCCGTCGCCATTACTTGACGGGCTAGGAAGCCCATCCTCCTGCTTCGGTTTTATTGCGACGTGAAAGCCGGCGCGGTAGAAGAGCTTTTCCAGCTCGCGGCGGGTGAAGTACCGCAGCCGCCCAGGGTCGCCGTTCTGCCAACGCCCTTCCAGCAGGCCGCGAATCACCGACTCCCGCCGCACATTGGCGACCGAACCCGTCAGTCGCTGATTGCCTTCGAGCGATGGCCGCAGCGCCCGCAAAAACGCGAGAGGGTCGCGCTCGCGTTCCAGTGCATCGCCGATACTGTTGGCTGCGCACTGGCCACTGCAGCGCGGCGCAGCGCTGTTGCCGCCCTCTTCCAATTTCAAATTTGCAATTTGCAATTCGCAATTTGCAATTTCCCCTGTTCCCTGTGCCCTGTCCCCTGTTCCCTTCCTCATAAACAGCGGCTTCCATCCCGCCGCGATCTCGGCCTCGACAATCCGCCGCCGCTCCGACAGATGCTCCACGCGCAGCGAAGCGGCCACTTCGTCGATGCCCAGCTCCAACCCGCGGGTCGAGCCCCAGCGGCTCTGGTCTTTGGCCGGATGGGCCGGGCAAAACGACCGGATGCCCGCCAGCCGCCAGGCACGCGCGGCCAACTCGATGTCTTCGCCGTTCGTGCCCACAACCGGCGGTCCTGAAAAGAGATGCTTCACCCACTCCGTGCGCAAGAACCAGGCCTGGACCGCCAGATCGACTTCGACCGTTTCTTCTCCCGGCCGCTGCCAACCATGCATGGTGCGCTTGGCGTAGCCGGCTTCGTGCAGCTCCACGCCGGCCGTGCCCAGAATGCCCGGCGAACGGGCAAAAGTGTCGAGGCAATTGGCGAACCAGTTTTTGCCGGGGATGCTGTCGTCGTCGAAGAGGGCCACGAATTCAGTCGGCGCCAAAAGCGCTAAAGCGAAGCGGCCGTGGAAGAAAGCGTTTTCGCTCGACGTCACGACGCGATCCAGTTTCGCGCCGGCCAGCAGCACTTTCATCTTGTCGCTGGGGTCATTGGCCCAGGCCCAAATCGCCGCGGCCGGCACGCTTTGCGCGAGAATTGCCGCCACTAAAGGCGCGATGTTTTGCGGCCGGCGATAGGCCGTGATGATAGCGGTGATCGTTGACATGGTTGGCACTCGCAAGGGCCTGTCGTGTTCGCAATCGCCCTCCACAACTATGTAGCAATCGAGGCCGTCAGTTTTGCCAAACATTCTGAAAAAATTGTCGGCCGCTTTAGTTCTCGCTGGACAGGGCGAACAATTGCGGCTGGTTGGCGGTGGAAAACGTCCGCTGGCGCAGAATCGGAAAGCGACACCACGACCCTCACCCCCCTCAGCCCGGCGCGCTCCCGGCGGGATAGGGAGATTGCTGTGGCGAAGTTGCACGCACTTGTCGTTCTGGGGACGCGGCCGGAAGCGATCAAGCTTGCACCCAGCAGGATACTTGACGGCGACGCGAAGTTGCGCGATGCTGTTAGGAATCTGTACGGCGATGGCCGCGCCGCGCAGCGCGTGGCCGACGCCGTGCGGCGGCGGTTCTCGCCGGCTTGAATTGTTCGTGTGCGGGGGGGCGGTGGATGCAGGAGGCGGGGCCATGTCTATGAAGCGGCAGCCCGACGAGAATCCTGAGTCGCCGGATGCCTTGCAGGCGCTCTTTGAGCAGATCGTAACCGGAGGTCCGCGCACATGCGAAGAATGGGCGGCCGTTTTGAAGACCGTGCTCAGCGATCGCTGGCTGCAGGCCGAGGTGCGGCGGCGAGCCGAGTTGTTGGTGCAGTCGCACAAGCTGCACGACGACATTGCCCAAGACATCGCGCAACAGGTGTTCGCTTACTTGGCAGAGAAAGGGGCGTCGGATCCGACATTGCACTTCAAGCCCGCTCTTCTGCAAAGCGGCTTCGTGGCCTGGATCGGCATAATCCTCAACCACGCTGCCAGCGAAGCAGCGCGGCTGATCGGCGAATATCGCCCTCGGCACGCCGAGCTGCGCGATGTAAACACCGTTGAGGATTCGCAGCCCTGCATCACGTGCAAGATTGACATCCTGGCGGCCATCGAGCGGCTCAAAGGCCGCCAGAAGCTGGTGATGTTGTTGTTCTTCGCGGGCCTCGACCGCGACGAAATCGCGGCGCAGCTTGGACTGACCTACAAGCAGGTGCGCTACGCGATCGAGCGAGCAATGGAGAAGATGCGGCGATGGCTGGCGGCCTACCGCGAGTAGACGGCTTCCTGAGAAGTGGGCTGCGCATAGGGCGAATTCTCACGAATTCCGCTACGCGGCGGCGTAACTTAGCCCTTCCGGCCTTTGCGCTCCGAAGCCAGCAATTCTTGGTGGGCCCCGTGCCAGGATGCGAAGAGCAACACCAACCGCGCGGCAATCTCGGCCGAAGGCTTGGGAAGCTCGCCGCGCACGAACTTTTGCAAGAACTGGCGATCGACCTGCGGGGCCATACGATCGTCGAGAAACGGCGGCTCAGGGATGCCGAGCATTTCCCACGGGCCGGGATCTGATTGATGGCCGCCCTTGTCGTCGGATGCGGACGGTTCTGTCACGTCGGTGGTCTGCTTTCGGGACTCGCCCGTCTTGACCCAGGCAAAAATTCTCCCCTGTCGCCCTAAATCATCACGCCGGCGCGGTTCTTGTCAAGCGGCGTGCTGGGCCGCGGAAAATTTCTGCGGAATTTTGGGCAAAGAACGCCGCGCCGATCGCTACATGTTTAGGGAGGACCGTGCCATGCACACAACCGATAGAATCGACGGCTGCGCCGGAACGTCCATCCGCAAGGTGGCTCTGGTGCTCGACCGCCAGACGCGGCCCGAAACGACGGGGTTTTATTGCCGGCGGGCGTTGGAAACGCTGGCGGACGTGCAGTTCTTTCACCCCTCGAAGCTGGCCGAGGTGCCGCGGAGCGGCTTCGATCTTTACCTCAATATCGACGACGGCATGCGCTATCTCTGGCCCGCCGACCTGCGGCCGGCCGCCTGGTGGGCCATCGATACGCACATCGACTTTGAGTGGTGTCTCGAGAAAGCGAAGGGGTTCGACCTGGTTTTTGCCGCGCAGCGCGACGGGGCCGCGCTGTTGCGGCGGGAGGGCGTCGCCTCGGCGCGCTGGCTGCCGCTGGCCTGCGATGCGGAGATTCACGGGTTGCTGTCGGAGGATGGCCTTCCCAGGCCGTCCAGAGAATTTGGTGACGGCCTGGGAAGGCCATCCTCCGGGGAAGGCCGTGCGCGCTGCCACGACCCGCACCCCAGCCCAGAAGCGGAGCGCCACAGAGGGCGTTCCCTACAGACGGAGGGTGAGGGGCAGAAGCTCTTCGACATTTGCTTCGTCGGCAATTTGGTTCCGGGTCCGCGCGTCGATCTCGTGCGGCTGATCCAGCAGCACTTCAAGAGCGTTTTCGTAGGCCAGAAATACTTTGAGGAGATGGCCGGGATCTATTCGGCCTCCCGGACCGTCTTCAACCGCAGCGTGGCCAACGACGTCAACATGCGCGTGTTCGAGGCGCTGGCGAGCGGGTCGCTGCTCATCACCAACGACCTGAGCGAGAACGGCCAGGCCGAACTGTTTCGCGACGGCGTTCACTTGGCGACGTGTCGCGACGGCGGCGAGTTGCTCGACAAGCTGCGCTATTACCTGCGGCGTGGGGATGTTCGCGAGAAGATCGCCGCGGCGGGCAGAGAGGAAGCGCTGGCCAAGCACACCTATCGGCAGCGGATGGAAGAGATTCTGCGCTGTGCGGGAAATTGCAAATTGCAAATCGCGAATTGCAAATTGGCGATCGAGAGCAGCGAACAACGAATCCAAAATGCGGTGCCCTTGTACTACGATTTCGCACGGCCGGAGGTGTTGGAGCTGATTCCGGCCACGGCAAAGCGGGTGCTGGAGATCGGTTGCGGGGCGGGGCGGCTGGGCGAAGCGCTGAAGCAGCGGCAGCCGTGCGAAGTCGTCGGCGTGGAACTGAATGAGGCGGCCGCGCGAAAGGCCGGCGAGCGGCTTGATCGCGTGTTCGCCGGCAACGTCGAACGGCTGCATCTTGACTTCGAGAACGCCGTCCCGCTCGCGGAGCAAGCGGGCTACGAAGGCGGCCGATTCGATTGCCTGGTGTGCGCCGACGTGCTGGAGCATCTGGCCGATCCGGCGGCTTTTCTCCGCCGAGCACGCGCATGGCTCGCCGATGACGCGGCCATCGTCGCCAGCCTTCCCAACGCGCGTCATCACAGCGTCGTCGGTGCGCTCATCGAGGGCAACTGGACCTACGAACCGGCGGGCTTGCTCGACAATACTCACTTGCACTTTTTCACGCGCCGCGACGTGGAAGAGCTGTTCGCCGGCGCGGGCTATCAAGTCGACAAGGTCCAATACCTGCCGGGGCCGGGTTATGACGAGTGGCAGCGGCAGGAAGACAAGACGCGGGTGCAAGTGGGGCGGGTCGTGGCGGCCGGTTTGCCGCGCGAGGAGGCGGAGGAGTTTTTTGTGTATCAGTTTCTGGTGGCGGCGAGGCCCTATAGGGAGCGGACTCCGTGCCGTTCCGCCAGCGTAGCGGAACTCGTGAGAGTTCCGGCAGGGAGCAACGCCAAGACGACGTCGAGTTGCGGCGCTGACCGCCCTCACCCCGGCCCTCTCCCAGAGGGAGAGGGAGCAAATTTTCCAAGATGCTTGCTGCTGATGGTCACGTATAACCGCCTGGAATACACGCGGCTGGCGCTGGAGGCCGCGCTCAAGCTCGATTATCCCAAGCTGCGGGTGGTCGTCTGGGACAACGCCTCGACCGACGGCACCGTCGATTACTTGCACGAGCGGCTGGCGGACGTGCCGTGGGCAACGCTCATCGCCTCGCCCGTGAACCGCGGCGTGGTCTTTCCGATGAACGAGGTCTGGTCTTCGGATGCCGAGGCCGGGCTGTTGGCCAAGATCGACAACGACACGCTCGTGCCGCGGGAGCTGCTGCGCAGGTTGGCCGAATGCCATCGTGCCAGCCCGCGGTTCGGCGTGCTGTCGGGCTTTCACTTCCGGCAGGAGGGCGAGGCGCTGGCCGACGAGCACCGCATCAAGTCGTTCGACGGCGTGCGCGTGCTGCCGCAGCCCTATGTGGGCGGCTGCGCCGTGATGATCCGGCGGGAAGTTTTTGACAGGGTTGGACCGATCGGTTGCCTGAGCGAAAGCCAGCAGAAGCCCTTTATGGATTCCGGCTGGACGGTCTATCAACAGCGATTGACGGAGATGGGCTTCGTCAACGGCTATCCCTGGCCGCCGGTCCACGTCGATCACATGGAAGACACGCGCTCGGCCCATTGCGTCCGGTCGGAGGAGCACCAACGTTACAAGCGCGAGCAGCGCGGCATGGAGCTGGAGGAGTTCACGCGCGAGCTGTGCGTCTGGCGGCCGAACTGGGAGGGAGAGCGGACGTAATGCGGAACTTTTCGGCCGCGACCGGCGTCTAATTGTAGTGGTCCGTTGGCCCGTCGTCCGTCGTCCGCGGTTGCCGGTGACGCCTAAGAATTGAGCAGTGGCCTAACGCGACCGCCGAATGCCGCTCGGCCGCGCACGGCTGACGCAAATTTGCGTCAGCCGATGAAATACGAGGTTTTTGCCTGTCGACCGACCTGACAGAGGGTTTTTTGGCGGCTGCTCAAATGATGTGCATAGTGGTCATCTGGCTGCCTGTTCTTTGAGCACTTCTTTTGTCCGTGCGGCGAAGCAGCCCGCCGGCGTTCGGCGA
>DATLUO010000295.1 GCA_035533075.1 Pirellulales bacterium
CGGCTTTCCTCTCGCTCCAGCGAAAGGGCTACGGTCGGCACTTTGGCCGCGCGCGGCCGAAGTGCCTGCGGCCCGTTCGTCTCCGGCGGCACGCGCCGAGGCGACACGCGTGTCGCATGGGCACGGAGCAGACGGCTTTCCTCTCGCTCCAGCGAAAGGGCGACAGTCGGCAAATGCGCCGCGCGCGGCGCAAGTGAGGGCGGCCCGTTCGTCTCCGGCGGCACGCCGCCGAGGCGACACGCGTGTCGCATCGGCACGGAGAAAACGGCTTTCCTCTCGCGGAGATCGAAATCAACTTCAAGAAGGCAAACCGATGAGGATATCCGGCCGGCATTCGCGCGGCTAGCGGAGGCAAGGCGAGCGGAACTTCATTCCGCCGGCACGGTCACGGTCGATTTGCCGCCGTCCGGGCCGAGCAGCCGCAACTTGACTTCCGCGGTTTGTGAGGCGACTGCCTTGTAAAAATCGGACGGTTTTTCCACCGGCAGCGTGCCGACGTGCGTAATGAGCGTTCCCTGTCGAAGTCCGGCCTTCCAGGCCGGGCTGCCCTCGGCAATCTCGCGGACCGCCACGCAGGGCGCCGTCGATTCGTCCACGTTGGGCACCAGAAAAGGACCTACCAGGCGGGTGGTCGGCCGACGATAGTCGATCGTCGCTCCGCGCCAGGCGGGTGGCTTTTCGGTAAATGTTTGTGGAAGGCTCAGTGGGAGCTTGCCCAACACCACGCGCCGATCGAAGCGGGTGCTCTGCCCTGGACGCAGCACCGTCAACGTCACCGTAGTCTCCGGCGGAAATCTGCTGACCTGCAGCCGCAGACCGTCGAAGTCGTAAATCGGTTTGCCATCCACGTGCGTAATCACGTCGTCCGGTCTCAGGTTCGCCTTCCAGGCCGGACCGCCGTCTATGACGCCGGTGATCACGACGCCGTGAGTGTGCGAACCGGTCCGGTCGCGAGGCAGCGTGCTCGGCAGTGTGATGCCCAACATGCCATACTCGACCTCGCGGCCCTCCTTCAAAACCTGGATGATCCGCCGAAAGGCCTTATCGACCGGGATCGCGTACCCGGCCGCCTGCTCGAAGCCGGCGACGGCCGCCAGCGACGTGGTCAGTCCGACCATTTCGCCGCGCTTGTTGACGAGCGCGCCGCCGCTGGTGCCCAGATTGAGCCGGGCGTCGGTCTGAATCAACGTGCCGAACTCGTGCAGCGTCTTTTGCAGGTCGTCCTCGCCGGCCGCAGGGGCCTTGCGCGAAAGGTTGGCGACGATGCCCCAACTCGCGCTGGCCTGGCCGTCGCGAGCGATGCCATAAGGATTGCCCAGCGCGATCACGATTTGTCCCTTTTTCAACTTGGCCGCGTCGCCGAACTCGATGGGCACAAAGTCGCCCGGCCGCCGCAAATTGGGCGAGAACATCTCGAGCACGGCCAAATCGCTGGTGGCGTCGCTGGCTTTGACCTTCATCTCGAAGGTCTTTCGCTCGATGGTGGTGATGAAGTAATCGTTTTCTTTCGGATCCTCGCCCAGCACATGGCTGTTGGTGAGCACCAAGCCGGCGGCGTCGATGACGACCCCGGTCGAAAACTCGCTCGGCGCGTAGTTCAATTCAGACTGGCCGCCGATGCCCCGGCCCATGCCGGGATGCGTGTCGGCCAAGAATTGCGAGGACGGCATCCGCTTGCGTCGGGCGACGCTGACCACCGAGCGTTCCGCTCGCGCAATGGCCCGCGACATAACACGTTCGACAGCCGACACCAACTCCAGGTCGGCCGCGGCCTGGGCGTCGTCGGCCGCGGATGGGGCACGGTCGTCTTGCGCTATCCCCGGCGACGCAAAAGCGAAGAACAGCGAAAGAGAGAGGGAGAGAAGGAGAGACGGAGGGAGGGAAGTAACGAGCGATGCAACGGCGAGCGGCCAGACAGGCAACGAGCGATAACGGGCGCGGCGCAACGTCCCGTCCCTTCGCTCCGTCTCTCCGTCTCTCCGTCTCTCCGTCTCAATTCCCATGGTCGTGTGCTCTCGATTGTGTATCGGAAAGCACCGACCGACGAATACCACCCGCCTGCCGCAGGCGGGCCGCCGCGCACTTTCCGGATTATTCGGACGCCTGACCGTCGCTCTCACCGGCACTACCGGCCGCGGCCGCAATGGGCGCCGTGGGCACGGCCCCGCTGGCCAGGATCTTCTCACGCAAATCTTCGACCAGCGCGGGGTTTTCTTCGAGGTAGGCCCGTGCCCGTTCGCGGCCCTGGCCGATCTGCACGTCGCCGTAGCGGAACCAGGTTCCGGCGCGGACGATGAACTTGTGGGCCAGGGCCAAGTCGAGCACGTCTCCCTCGTAGCTGATGCCCTTACTGTGCATCATATCAAACTCGGCCACTCGGAAGGGAGGCGCGACCTTGTTTTTGACCACCTTGGCCCGCACCCGTTGCCCGACCACCTCTTCGCCCTCCTTGAGCTGGCCGATGCGGCGGACATCGATCCGGCACGAACTGTAAAACTTCAGCGCCCGTCCGCCGGGCGTCGTCTCCGGGCTGCCGAACATGACGCCGATCTTTTCGCGAATCTGATTGATGAAGATCACGCAGGTCTTGCTCTTGGAGATGACCCCGGTCAACTTGCGCATGGCCTGGCTCATCAAGCGGGCCTGCAGGCCGACGAACGTGTCGCCCATCTCGCCGTCGAGCTCCTTTTGCGGCACGAGAGCCGCCACCGAATCGATGACGATCACGTCGACGGCGTTCGACTTGATGAGCATCTCGGTGATGTTCATGGCCTCTTCGCCGCTGCCGGGCTGGCTCACCAGCAACGTTTCGAGCTCGACGCCCAGTTTTTTGGCCCAGCTTGGATCGAGCGCATGCTCGGCGTCGATGAAGGCCGCGATGCCGCCCGCCTTTTGGGCGCGGGCCACCACGTGCAGGGCGAGCGTGGTTTTGCCGCTCGACTCGGGGCCGAAGATTTCGACAATTCGGCCCTTGGGAACGCCCGACCCGCCCAGAGCCAGGTCGAGCGACAGGCTGCCGGTCGGAATGCCTTCGATTTGGGTGGCGTGCTCGCTGCCCAGCGGCATGATGGCGCCTTCGCCGAACTGCTTTTCGATTTGCGCCAAGGTGTTTTTGAGGTGGGTATTGCTGTCGAAGCGCGACGTGCCCGGTTCGCGACCACTTTTCTTTTCGGCCGGCTTGGCGGCGGACTTGGCCATGTTCGACTCTTTCTTGGACGTGCGATGGTTGGGTTTTGCGGCGCTAATCATGAACGAACACTCCTTTGCTGAATAAGGTGTACCTTAGTACCAATGTATCGACGTACACAGCAATTGGCAAGAGGAGGATCCGCAGGAATCTCGCGTCGCCGGAATTCCGGTTTCGCGCTGATTTTATCGGTGCGGGCGAGAAAAGATAAGGGGGGCCGGGGCCGCTTTGGCGCAAAGCTGGCCGAGTTTGATGCCGACCTGGGCGAGAGTCGCCCCTTCGTCGGCGACGAAAGGTGGCTGGGGCAAAGCTGGCGGAGTTCGATGCCGACCGTCAAAAAAGCGCTGTCGGCCAGCGATGCCCCGGTGATGCGATCCGGGGCATCGGTTGGCCGCAGAGTCGTCGAGTTTGTTCGACCCTTTACCTGGCCAACCTCTGTCCCAGCCACCGCCGCTATCGCCGGACATCCTCCCGCAGTGACAACGAGATTGGAACAACCACGCCATTCCGCTTGCGGGGCAAGCGGGCTACCGAACAGCCCGAACAATGCGAACAGCCCGTCGACGGAGTGAATTGGCACCACGCGCGGTGCCCGACGTACAGCGCGGCCATGAGAACCGCGCTTAAGGCTGCCACATTCTGCCAATCGAGAAACACCCGAAATCCCTCCGCTTACGTCGAAAACAGCATCCCGGCCTGATAGGTGATCCACGCCCCAGCATAGGCCAACACCGTCATGTAGGCAAACGTGAACGCCGGCCAAAGCCAGGAGTTCGTCTCGCGCTTGATGACCACTAGGGTCGAAGCACATTGAGCGCAGAGAGCGAAAAAGACCATGATCGACAGCGCCACCGGAATGTTAAACACCGGCCGATCCGTTCCTTCCCACATCGCTTGCCGCAACACACTCTGCAAGCGGTTGCGGTCGCCGCTGTCGTCCACGTCGATCTCTTCGCCCAGATTATAGATAATGCCCAATGTGGCAACGACCACCTCACGAGCAGGAAACGAAGCAATGGCCGCCGAACCGATCCGCCAGTCCCAGCCCAGCGGCCTGACCGCCGGTTCGATCCAATGCCCAAGGCGGCCCAAAATGCTCTGCCGGTGGTAAGCGCCTGCGATTTCATGCCGCAGCTCGCTCTGTTCGTCTTCGAGTGCGGACCGCCGAGGATCGCCTGCCGGCAACTGCGCCAGGCGGCGTTCGATCTGGCCTTTCCTCGCCTGGAAAGGCGCCTCGACAACCGCGGCGTTGTGGGGATAGTAGAGAGCGGCCCACACCAGCACCGACACGGCGACCACCAGCGTGCCTGCCCGACGCACGAACGACCAGCCGCGTTCCAGCATGCGGTGCAGCACCGTCGTCGCCGCGGGCCACTTGTAGGTCGGCAGCTCCATGACGAACGGCGGCGTCGGCCCGCGCAACAACGTGCGTTTGAGCACCAGCGCCACGACGACCGCCGTAACGATGCCGATCAGATACATGGCGGTCATCGTCAGTCCCTGCAAGCCGATCACGCCGCCGACGTAGGAGCGGTCTGGAATGAAGGCGGCGATCAACAGCGTATAAACCGGCAGCCGAGCGCTGCAGCTCATCAAAGGCGCCACCAGGATCGTCGTCAGGCGGTCGCGGCGGTTCTCGATGACGCGGGTGGCCATGACGCCGGGTATGGCGCAGGCAAAGGACGACAAGAGCGGAATGAACGACTTGCCGCTCAGCCCGACACGCGACATCAGCTTGTCCATCAGATAGGCCGCCCGTGCCATATAGCCGCAGTCTTCGAGCACGGCGATGAAAAAGAAGAGAATCACGATTTGCGGCAGGAAAATAACCACGCTGCCCACGCCGCCGATCAGTCCCCTGACGAGCAGGCTTTGAAACGCGCCCTCCGGCAATGCTTGCTGCACCGCATCGGAGACGGCGCCGATGGCCATTTCGATCCACTCCATCGGCCAGGCAGCCACACGGAACACCGACTGAAAGACGACCACCATCATTGCCAGGAAGAACAGCGTGCCCCACAGCCGGTGTGTGAGCAGGCGATCGATGCGGTCGCTCAACGTCTTGGGGCGGACCGAGGGCCGAGTGACGACGCCTTCCAAAATCTGCGCCACCCAGGAGTAGCGGGCCATGGCCTCGACCGCCGGCACAGCACAACCGGCTTGCGCCAGTCGATTGCGTGCGTCGCGCAAGTCGCCGGCCAGCGCTGCCCGGCCGTTGGTCAGCAGATGCTTTTCCAGATAACCCGACGTGTCGAGCAGCAGACGCTCAACCAAGGGCCGCGGAATCGGGACCGCACCCGGCTGGTCGCCGGGTTCGTTCATCAACTGGGCAATCCGATCGACTTCATGCTTGAAGGGCTGCGGAAAGGGAGTCTCGACCGGCGATCGGGTTTCACCGGCCACTCGCAGCAATGCCGCTTTCACTTCGTCCAATCCGCGGCGTTTGTTGGCCTGCGTTTCGACGACGGGCACTCCTAGCCGCTTGCCGAGTTGAGCAACGTCGATCGCAATGCCGCGCTGTCGCGCCACGTCGGTCATGTTCAAGGCCAATACGGTCGGCAAGCCGAGCTCCAGCACTTGGCTGACCAGATAGAGGTTGCGTTCCAGATTGCTGGCATCGACGATGCACAGCACGGCGTCGATCGGCGGAGCATCGTCCTGACGGCCCAGCAGCACGTCGACGGCCACCATTTCGTCGGGCGAACGAGGCGCCAGGCTGTACGTGCCGGGCAGATCGACGAGCGCTACCGCACGTCCGTCGCACTCCATATAGCCGATCTTCTTCTCGACCGTCACGCCCGGATAGTTGCCCACTCGCTGCCGCACGCCCGCCAAGGCCCCGAACAGCGTGGATTTGCCCGTATTGGGATTTCCCAGGAGTGCGACGGCGAGTGTCTGAGAGCGGGTGGCGGTCGACATGGGCTATTAGAGCGGCTCGACTTCGACGCGTGCTGCCTCGCTTTTGCGAACACTGAGGCGGTAGCCCCGCACTTCGAGTTCGAGCGGATCGCCCAGCGGGGCTTGCCCGACCACCAACACCTCGACGCCCGGCGTGAGACCCATTTCCAGCAACCGCATGCTCACGTCGTCGCCACCGGCGATCTGAATGACGCGCGCCCGCTTGCCCACGGCGAGTTTTGCCAGCGGGGTCACACGGCGGCCCCCGGCTTGACCAGCACGCTGAGCAGTTCGTCGGCCCGAAAACCGAGCTTCTGGCAACCGAGTCTCAGGATGCAGGGGCTACCCGGCTGGACCATCTCGATCGGTGCGCCATTGCGCAATCCCATTTCGTTCAAGCGATGCACGTGATCGGCACAGCCCAGCACGGCGGCGACGATGGCGGTGGCTCCGGCGCCAAGTTGGCAAAGCGGCACAAGATCGCAAAGCGTGTCGTTCACTGAGGGCCTTACTCTGGTAGATTTGACGTTGCGGGCGGGTTTTTCAATAGGCGGGCGAATTTGGCCTGGCGGCTAATTGCGACAGCGTCTCAAACTCAACAACGATTCTAATGACTGTTCGTCGGCTTGGCAACAGTCGCGGCTGAAGTTTTTTGAGGGCGGAGGCGCCGCAGGCGGAGAAGGCGTGGGGTGCGAGTGTTCTTACCAGCGAAAAGAGGCTATTATGGCGAAATGGGTACAAATGGGTACCGACCAGACCCGGCAGCCAAGCAACGGGCGGCGGCTTTTTCGGCCAGATGGGTATGGGTGGCATGGGCATGGCGATGCCAGCCCCCCCGCGAGCCGATCACCGATTGGAGCGACTTTGTCATCGTCGGTCACTCGCTGTGGGCGCTTCTTCTCGCAGTTGCCGGGGGCATGTTCGCATCTTGGTGTCAGCGAACTGGGAGACCGGATAGAGGCAAGGGGGCATAAATGGCCCTTGGCCGTGGCGCGTGGCTCCTCACGGCGTGTCGAGAATCTCTTGCCAGTTATTGGCTTCGATCGCCCGGCGGAGCATCCGCTTCAGGCGGCCGAGATCGGTGACGCTCGCCAAATCGGCCCGAACGGTCTCGTCGCATGGGCCAAGCCGGGCCTCGCCAACCACCACAACACTTTCCCGTGTGGCTTTTGTCTGCCCTTTCTCGTCCCCTCGTTCCGTAACGTTTGACAACCGGGGCGCCGGAGATTAAGGTCACAGGTTGTTGCACCTTCGATCAACTCGGCCGGAAGCTGTTTCCGGCCGGTTGCCAGGTTCCCACCCTTGCCTGGACGCATCAAGGCCGCAACTTCCCGCCGCGCCGCCCCCAGCCGCGACGCACGATTGAATCACGCCTAACCGAAATAAAGGACCAAGCTGCAATGAAGCAGTCTCTGTTGCCAGCCTTGGTAATTACCGCCTGCCTTGCCGGAACGCTTTTGGCCCAGCCTCCGGTCGTCAGCTACCCTGCGCCCGCGGCCGTGGTGCCCGGTGCGTCAACCGACCTGACCCTTTTCGGCACGAACATGGCCGGGCCGACCGCGCTGTGGACCAATCTCCCTTCAGCCAAGATCGAACTCGCACCGGGCATCGAAGGCAACGGTACAAAAGCCGATCAGGTCGTCTATCGCTGCACGCTGGCGGCGGAAGCGCCCGTGGGCGTCTACGCCTTCCGTTTGGCCACGGGCAAAGGCGTCTCGAACACTCGCCTGCTGATGGTCGACGACCTCGCTAGCGTGGCCGACAACGGCAACAACAAGTCGTTGGCAACCGCCCAGCCGCTCACGTTTCCCACCGCGGTCGATGGAGCCGCCGAGGCCGAGAGCTATGACTTTTACAAGCTGACGGTGCCTTCGGGCCAGCGGATCAGCGTCGAGGTTGTGGCACGGCGTCTAGGTTCGGCACTCGATCCCGTGGTTCGCCTGCTCGACGCCGCCGGCCGTGAACTGGCCTACAGCGACGATGAGCCGGGCATCGGCGCCGATTGCCGCTTTGTCTATCAGGCGCCCACGGCTGGCGACTACTATCTGGAACTGCGAGACATTCGCTATCAAGGCAGCCCGAACCATCGCTATCGCCTGCGGATCGGCAACTTTCCGCTGGTGAACACGCCGTTCCCCTTGGCGGGCCAGAAAGGAACCTCGCCCAAACTGACCGCGGCGGGGCCGTCGAGCGACGAAGTATCGCCGCTGAGTATTGCGGTTCCGTTTGATGTGGCCAGCGGGCGGCTGCCGATGGCCATCAAGTATGCCCAAGGCCAAGGCTCGGCCGGCCTATCGCTGATCGCCTCCGGCGGGCCGGAGCAGGTCGAGTTCGAACCGAACGACGCGCCCGAAAATGCCACCGCGGTCGCTCTGCCTTTTTCGATCAACGGCCGCTTCGAGACACCCAAGGACCGCGACTGGTTCGAGTTTCCAGCCAAGAAGGGGCAACGCTTCTTGTTCACGGGGCGCACGCGCAGCATCGGCTCGCCGACCGATCTGTTCATGCGGATTTATAACGCGGCCGGGGGCGTGCTGGTCGAAGCCGAAGATTCCGGCATGGACGAGGGCGTACTGAATTTCACGTTCCCAGAAGACGCCAACTATCGGCTGATGGTCGAAGATTTGCTCCACCGGGGCGGGCCCGATCAGGTGTATCGAATCGACATCACGCCTTATCAGCCGGGCTTCTCGTTGGCCGTCGATGCCGAAAAGTACGACGTGCCTAAAGGCGGCGTGTTCGTGACCAAAGTCACAGCGGTGCGCCGCGACTACAACGGGCCCATTACGCTAACCATCGACGGCATCGCAGGGACGGCCGTCGCCAACAATGTCATCCCCGAAGGCAAGAACGAAACGACGATCAGCGTGACTGTGCCGCCGAACTTGGAGAGCGGCCAGCTTCATCCGATTCGCGTCATCGGGCAGGCGAAAGTCGGCGAGAATGAATTCCGCACGGCGGCCAGTACGCTGGTGCCGTTGCGGACACAACTCAACGGCCTGCCTTACCCGCCGTCGGAACTCGATGGTTCGATCGGTCTGGGCATTGGCCCGGTGTTCGCCGAGTTCTTCCAGCTTTCGGTCGAGCCTTCGCCCGTGGTCTTTGCGCAGGTGGCCGCCGCGGCCACGCTGACCGTCAAGACGACCAAGGCGAATGGCTTCGACGACAATATCACGTTGGCGGTCGACGGCTTGCCGCCCGGCGTTACGGCCACGGCCGCGCCGATTCCCAAGGGTCAGGCACAGGTGGCTATTCCGTTGACCGGGCCTGGAGCGCTGGCCGAGGGCGATTACAAATTCCGCATCGTCGGCTCGGCGACGTTTCAGAATCAGCCGCGGCAGGTGGTGCTGGGCGACGTGGTGCTGCGCGTGGTCAAGCCGTTTGAAGTGAGCGTATCGCCAGCCGGCCCGATGAACCGCGGCGCGGCCCAAAAGATCAAGTTCAGCGTTGCCCGCACGGCCGCAACGGGGCCGGTGGCCATTCGACTCAAACACATTCCGGCCGGCTTGAATATGCCGGCGGAGATTACGATCCCCGAAGGACAGACCGAGGTGCAGATCGACGTCACGGCGGCAGCCGACATGCCGCTGGGCGAGTGCAAAGTGGTCGCCGTGGCCACCAGCAAGGTGAAAGACAAACTGGTCGCCGTCGAGAGCGCCCCCGTGGTGCTGCAAGTGGCGATGCCATAACTTGGGAGGAAGCCATGTATCTGCAACAGAACGCGAACACCGAGAGGAAGGGGATTTTGGATTTTGGATTTTGGATTTTGGATTCCAATCCAAAATCGAAAATCCAAAATCGAAAATGGTGGCGCGTCGCGATAGCGAGTGCCGTTCTCTTACTTGCCAGCTCATTCTCGAAGGCGGCCGATCTGGAGCCCATCGTCGTCGGCACGCCCGAACGAATCGAAGTCTATCCGCCGCAGGTCAAGCTCGGCACGACCCGTGGCCGAATGCAATTGGTTGTCACCGGATACTATGCCGGGGGCGGCGTCCAAGACCTGACCCGCGCATCGCAGTTCCTCTCCACCAGCGATCAGGTGGCCAAACTTTCCGGCAGCGCCGTGCTGCCGGTAGCCAACGGCAAGGCCGATGTGCTGGTTCACGTCGCCGGACAAGAAGTGAAGGTGCCGGTCGAAGTCGTCGGTCAAGAGACCGCCGAACGAGTCAGTTTCAACTACGGCACGTTGGCGGCACTGTCGAAGCAGGGTTGCAACCAGGGCGCCTGCCACGGCTCGCCCAGCGGCAAGGGCGGCTTTCGTCTCTCCTTGCGGGCTTACGACGCACCGCTCGATCAGCTCACCTTGGTCCGCGAGGCCTACGGCCGCCGCACCAATCCCATGGAGCCGGAAAAAAGTCTGATTCTGCAAAAGCCGCTGATGCAAGTGGCCCACGGCGGCGGGCAGCGGCTCCGCAAAGGCGATCCCAGCTATGAACTCCTGCACGACTGGATCGCGCAGGGATGCCAGTTCGATCCGGCCGACGCTCCCGCCTGCGTGAAGGTCGATGTCTATCCGCGGCAGCGCATTTTGCACCGCCCGGCGCACACGCAGCAAATCCACGTGTTGGCCCATTTCTCCGACGGCTCGGTGCGCGACATCACGCAGCTTGCCTCGTATTCCAGCTCCGACGACGCCGTGGCCTCCGTCGACGCCAACGGCGTGGTGGTCGGCAACGACCGCGGCGAGGCGGCGATCCTCGTGCGCTACCTCGACAAGATCGAGACGGCCTACCTGATGTTCCTCAAGGACGTGCCGGGCTTCGCCTGGAACAACCCGCCGGAGCACAACTACGTCGACAAGTTCGTGTTCGAGAAGTTGCACCAGTTGCAGATTCTGCCGTCCGATGTTTGCAGCGACGAAGAGTTCGTCCGCCGCGTCTATCTCGACGTGATCGGCGAGCTGCCGACGGTGGCCGAGAGCCAGGCGTTTCTGGCCGATGCCGACTCGCAGAAGCGGGCCAAGCTGATCGACGCTCTTTTGGAGCGGCCGGAGTTCGCCGACTTCTGGGCCTTGAAATGGGCCGATTTGCTGCGGCTGCGGAACAACAAGGTGACGGCCACCGGCGTGCCGAAATTCCATCATTGGGTCGTCCGGGCATGGCGCACGAACATGCCTTACGACCAGTTCGCCCGTGATCTGTTGATGGCCGACGGCAGCACCTTCGACAATCCGCCCGCCAATTACTTCCGCACGGCGAACGACACGAACGACTGCACCGAAACGACTTCGCAGCTCTTTCTCGGCATCCGCATTCAATGCGCCAAGTGCCACAACCACCCCTTCGAGCGCTGGACGCAAGACAACTACTACGGCATCGGCGCCTTTTTCAATCGCGTGCAGCGGAAGCCAAGCCCGCGGCCGGAAGAGCTGGTGGTGTGGGTGGCGAGGGGCGGCGAAGTGACACAGCCCCGCACCGGCAAACAGATGAAGCCCTGGCTGCCCTTGGTCGGCGACGCCGACTTGCCGGGCGAACTCGATCGCCGGCAGGCCTTCGTCGATTGGCTGGTGCGGCCCGACAATCCGTTCTTCGCCAAGGTCGAGGTAAACCGCCTCTGGGGTCATCTGCTTGGCCGCGGCATCGTCGACCCGGTCGATGACTTCCGCGACTCGAACCCGCCGGCCAGCGCCGCCTTGCTCGACGCGTTGGCCAAAGATTTCGTCGATCATCACTTCGACCGCAAACATATTTTGCGGACCATCCTCAACAGCCGCACGTATCAGCTCAGCTCGCGGAAGAACGACTTCAACACCAGCGACGTGAAATACTTCTCTCACTCGCGGACGCGGCTGTTGTCTGCCGAGCAATTGCTCGACGCCATCTGCCAGGTGACGAGTGTGGCCGAAAAGTTCGCCGGGCTGCCGCTGGGCACGCGGGCCACGCAGTTGCCCAGCCCCGACGTCGATAACTACTTTTTGAAAGTCTTCGGCCAGCCGGCCCGCGAGACGGCCTGCCAATGCGAGCGGTCGAGCGATTCGAACCTGTCGCAGGCGCTGCAGATGATCAACGGGCCGCTGGTCCACGGCAAGGTGCGCGACGAGAACAACCGTTTCCGCCAGTTATTGAAAGGCGGCAAGACCAACCAGGAGATTGTCACCGAGTTATACCTGGCGGCGTTTGCCCGCAAGCCGAGCGACCACGAGATGACGATCGCCACGAACCACATCGCGGCCAGCGGCGACCAGGTCCGCGGGCTGGAGGACGTCTGCTGGGCCCTTTTGAACGCGAATGAGTTTTTGTTTCAACATTGATGCATGGCGGTGCTTTACCATGGTACGAGCCGTGCTTTTGCGACGGTATTGGCTGGCTCGGCGGCAGCCGGTGGAATCGATGTGACTCGTGGAAGAGGTGAATTTGGCCGTGGATTTTATACGCAGAACTCCGGTGCGAACGCCGCGCGCCGCGGGCAAACGCTTTATGGGAACAACAGCGCCGTGCTCCTTCTGGCGATCGACGATCAAGCGTATCACGGGTTGAACTTAAAACGGCTAACGCTGAATATGGCGCAGATGCTGAACGCTCGGTTGAGAGCGAGCCATTCGCAACATCTTTATACAACGGTACATGATGCCATCGTGGGCCCATTGGTTTATCAACCTCGGATCGAGCAGCAGAAATTTCAAAGCGCGAACGCACAGACGCTGTTGAATGGGCCGCTTACCCAACGTACGGTAAAATGATGCTCGATCGGAGAAGGTCATGGCGTATGTGCATAGCCTCGTGAGGACGGAAGTCAACGGAAAAGTGGGATGGTGCGCTCCGGCCGAGGTCGGTGAGGCCTCCCCACACTACATCAGTTTTGTGATTCCCGTCGGCGAGAATCGTGACTTTTTTTCGCAGTACATCTGTGAGACCGTCGTCGCCGAGAGTGGCGAGAGGCGACGCGAACAGCATGAATTGCTTCAACAGGGGAAGGATTCGTTCGTGTTGCACCTGGGCGAGTTGGAGGTGTGGTTCAGCGTGCGGCCGGTTGCGAAATCCGAACTGCGGTCGCCCTATCTTGGCCGTCTCCAGCACGCCGATTTTGCGCTTCTATTAACGGAAATCGAACCAGAAGAGCCAGATCTGCTCGACCAGCTTTACGAGAAGAAGAATACATTTGTCATCGGTTGCGAGCCGTTTTCGCATTACTCGGGTGTTGAGAAACTGGCGAGCAACCATTTAGCTGAAAGGTAATTCAATGACGTCGAGGCTTGTCTTTATTCTCTGCGTATTCGGTTTGGCCACCAGCCCCGGGACACCCGCTTCCCTCGCCCAAGACCAGCCGGCCGCCGTTGGCTTTTCCAAAGACATCGCGCCGGTCCTGCTGAAAAATTGCCAGGCCTGTCACGGGCAAAACGACGCCAAGGGCGGCTTTCAGCTTGTCAATTACACCGCGCTGATGAAGCCGGGCGACTCCAGCTCGGCGTCGATCACGCCCGGCAAGCCCGATGACAGCGAAGTGCTGCGGCTGATCAACTCGCCAGACAAGGACGAGCGGATGCCCAAGGACGGCGATCCGCTGCCGGCCGACAAGATCGCGCTGATCAAGAAATGGATCGAAGAAGGGGCCAAGTTCGACGGTCCCGACCCCAACGCCACGCTGGCCTCGATCGCGCCCAAAGAGCCGCGGCCGGCCGCGCCGCAGGCCTACGCGCGCACCATTCCGCTCACCGCTTTGGCGTTCCGGCCCGACGGCCAGGAGATGGCCGTCGGCGGCTACTATGAAATCACCATCTGGAATCCGGCCACCGGTGCCTTGCTGCGCCGCATCGGCAACGTCGATCAGCGGACTTTCGCCTTGGCGTACAACAACGACGGCACGCTCTTGGCCGCGGCCAGCGGCACGCCGGGAGTCTCCGGCGAAGTCGCTCTTTTCGATCCCAACCAAGGCACGGTCGCCAAGATGCTCGCCAACATGTCCGATGTGGCCATGGACGTGCAGTTCAACCCGGCCGGAAACAAGCTGGCTGCTTGTTCGGCCGACCGCTCCATCCGCATCTTCGACGTCGCCACCGGCGCGCAGGACAAGATCATCGAAGACCATGCCGACTGGGTGATGGGCATCGCCTGGAGTCCCGATGGCACGAAGCTCGCCTCGGCCAGCCGCGACAAGACGGCCAAGGTGTTCGACGCCGTCAAAGGCGAGTCGCTGGCCACCTTCCCCGGCCATCAAGAAGCGGTGTATGGCGTTTCGTTCTCGGCCGACGGCACGCAGATCCTCACGGGCGGCGGCAATAAAGTGGTCCACGTGTGGAAGCCCGACGACGGCGCCAAGATCGCCGACATCGGCGGCTTCGGCGGCGAGGTGTTTAAGGTGTTGGTGCGGAAAGATATGGTTTATACCTGTTCGGCCGACAAGACCGCCCGGCAGCACAAGACGGCCGACCGCGGGCAGGTGCGCGTCTTCAGCGGCCATACCGATTGGATTTACTCGCTGGCCTACAACGAAGCGACGCAGCGGCTGGCCACCGGCAGTTTCGACGGCGAAGTGCGGGTTTGGAACCTGGCCGACGGCGCCCAAGTGGCCGCCTTCAAGGCCGCTCCCGGTTATGCTCCTCCTGCCGCCCCGGCCTCGGCGGCTGCAAAATAAATGTCGCCCGAACGCTGGCTGCGACGATTGCTCAGGGCGCTGGGCGTCTGGGACCTGTTGGCCCTCGGCGCCGTGGTGATGCCTCAAGCCTGGATGGCCGCCGTCCATGCCTGGCTGGGAATGGGCACGCTTCCGCATGCGCCGGTGGTCGATTACCTGGCCCGCAGCGCATCGTTGATGTACGCCCAGCACGCCTTAGTTTTCTTGTTCCTCAGCGGCGACGTCCGCCGCTATCGGCCGTTGATCCATTTTATGGCGGTGGTCGCGATGGTGTCGGGCGGCATCATGTTGGCCATCGACCTCGTGGCGGCCATTCCCTTGTTTTGGACGCTGATCGAGGGACCGGGCTACATCGTGCTGGCGTTGGCGGTGCTGGCACTCGGCCGGCACGTTACGCCCGACCGGGAAAAGTCGGGCGGTTAGCCTCCGGAGACTGACGGGCCGTCGGCAAACGCGTCGCGCGCGGCGCATTTGGCGACCGTAGCCGACACCGAAACGGTGGCCAAGCGAGCGACGCGATTGGCCGGCATGTTGAAGAATGCCGCGCAGGACGCTCGCGAGCCGGACGAGCGGATGAGCCACGCTATTCCACGACGGCAGATCGAAACCTGGCTATGCATCTTGACGGGGGTTGTCGTGGATGAAGAGGAGGATTGCAAGGGGAAACACCGACCAAGCACATCCAACGGGCTTGTAAAAACGGTACAATGCGTGCTCTGGCCTGGGGCCTTGAAACCGAAACGCGGATAAACCAGTCATGCCATCCCCATTTCCGGGAATGAATCCCTTCCTCGAGCAAGCGGACGCCTGGGAGGACTTCCAACAGGACTTTCTCGTCCGTGCGCGCGAAGCGCTGATGGCTGAGGTCGGCAAGAATTATCTTGTCAAAATTGAAGCACGGCTTTATTTGCACGAACTTTCGGCGGAGGAGCGCCGATTTTTCGGACGCGCCGATGTGGCCGTGGCCTCACGCGCCGAAAAACACGAGCCCTCCACCGCTGCCAGCGTGGCGGCGCCGGTGCAATTGGTGCTGCCCGCCGTCGATGTCGAGCGGCAGACGTTTCTGGAAATCCGCGACCGGCGAAATCGGCGTGTGGTCAGCGTGGTGGAATTGCTGAGCCCCGCGAGCAAGACCCCCGGCGCCGACCGCGACGCCTACTTGGGTAAGCGCGGCGAAATCCTGGCGGGACAGACGCACCTGGTGGAGATCGATCTCCGACGCGGCGGAAAGCGGCCACACCCGCCCGATTTGCCGCCGTGCGACTACTATGCGCTGGTCAGCCGCTACGAAGACCGCCCGAAGGTCGGATTTTGGCCGATCGCTTTGCGCGAGCGGTTGCCGGTCGTGCGAGTGCCCCTTGCCGCGCCCGATCCCGACGCGCATCTCGACTTGCAAGGCGTGCTCGACCGCGCTTATGACGCGGCCGGCTTCGGCACTTATATCTACAGCGAAACCCCGGAGCCGCCCTTGGCGCCGGACGAGGCCGCCTGGGCCGCCACATTCCTGCCGAATCGGGATTGATCCTGCCCGCGATCCGAGGCAACGCCATGATAGACCAGGAAAAGCTGCCATGTGGGAATTGAGTTATTGTACCTCGGCGCGCACCGCGATCCCATCCGCCCAAGGCGGTTTTTAAAAAAGCTCAAGTTGACGCGACGAATCGTTCACGAGCCATCTCTGTCGGTGGAAGCGAGTCCCAACGGGCTGTTCTCGCCAACCTGGTATATACGGGGCTCGCGTCGCCAAGCTGCCTTATCCGGCGTTCAGCCCCCGACAGAGCGCCATACTTTTCTACGACCTTGGCACACGCTGCGGATCGCACCGCGGCCTGGCACTGGCCA
>DATLUO010000296.1 GCA_035533075.1 Pirellulales bacterium
CCGGCCAAGCAGTGCTCGGCGAAGCATTGCCAATACAAGCTTGCGAGCGCCGGCCCACCATGAAAACGACGTCGGTATCGGTGGGCCTGCGCTCGCAAGCTCGCTGGTCCCACCCTACCGCTGCATCCATCAATCGACGAATGACAGAGCACTAGGTCGGATTTGTTTGCATGGATTTCCCAGCCGATTTTGGTCATACTGACGGGCGGACCTTGTCTCCTGGCTTTTTCACGGTGGTATGTCGCTCATCGAAGCAAGCTCGCAAACGCCGCGGCCGACCGTGCCGGCGGCGGCCGCCCGGCGGGTGCCGGGCACGCACATTCCCTGCTACGTCTTCGAATCGGACCGCGACCTGGCGCGGCACGTCGCCGAGTCGCTGGCCGAGCTCATCCGCGAACGAAACGCCTTCGGCCAAAAGGCCGTGCTCGGCCTGCCCACCGGCTCCACGCCCGTGGGCGTCTATCGCGAGCTGATTCGCCTGCACCGCGAGGAGGGCCTCGACTTTTCGGGCGTGGTCACCTTCAATCTCGACGAATACTACGGCCTGCACCCCGACCAATTGCAAAGCTACCATCGCTGGATGTTCGAGCACTTCTTCGACCATGTACACATCCCGCGGTCGCAGATTCACATTCCCGACGGCACCGTGCCGCCCGAACAGGTCGACGACTACTGCCGCCGTTACGAAGACGCCATCGAGCAGGCCGGCGGCATCGACGTGCAACTGTTGGGCATCGGCCGCAACGGGCACATCGGTTTCAACGAGCCGTTCAGCATCCGCAACAGCCGCACCCGGCTGGCCACGCTCGACCCGCTCACCCGCCAAGACGCCGGCAGCGACTTTTTCAGCGAGCAGAACGTGCCGCACCAGGCGATCACGATGGGCCTGGGCACGATCTTCGACGCCCGCCGCGTGATCTTGATCGCCCTGGGCGAGCACAAGGCGTCGATCGTTCGCGAGGCGGCCGAGGGGCCGATCGGCGACCGCGTGCCGGCCAGCTTCCTTCGCGAGCACCCGGCCGCCAGCATCTTGCTCGACGAGGCGGCCGCCGGCGAGCTGACCGGCGTGGCCACGCCCTGGGTGTCGGGCAACGTCGCCTGGAGCGACCTCTTGATCAAACGGGCGGTGCTGTGGCTGTGCGAGAAGACCGGCAAGGCGCTGTTGAAGCTCGACGACAACGACTTCCGCGAACACAACCTGCACCAGTTGCTGCGGCATCACGGTCCGGCTCAGCGCGTGGCCCATCGCGTGTTTCGCTGGATGATGGACACCATCGAATACCACCCCGGCGGCCGCGAGCAGAAGCGGATCATCTGCTTCAGCCCGCACCCCGACGACGACGTGATCAGCATGGGCGGCACGCTCATTCGCCTGGTCGAAGACCAGCATGAGGTGCACGTCGCCTACATGACCAGCGGCAACATCGCCGTCTTCGACCACGATGCCCAGCGGGTGGCCGACCTGGTGGTCGAGTTCAATCGCCGCTTCAACATCGAGCAGGAGAAATCGCTGGAGGTCGAGCGGCAGGTGCAGGATTCGCTCGGCCGCAAGGCGCCGGGCGATCCCGACAGCGAGACGGTGCTGGCCATCAAGGCCCTCATCCGTTGGAGCGAGGCCAAGGCGGGCGCCCTGGTCTGCGGTTGTCGCGAAGAGCATTTGCACTTTCTCGATCTCCCCTTTTATCGCACCGGCACGATCGCCAAAAAGCCGGTCGGCGAGGACGACGTGCGGATCATTCGCGAGCTGATCGACCGCGTGGCCCCGCGGCAGATTTATCTGGCCGGCGACTTGTCCGATCCGCACGGCACGCACCGCGTGTGTGCCGAAGCGATCTTGCTGGCCCTGAAAGAGATGGCGGCGACCGGGGCGGCGTTGCCCGAAGTGCTGCTCTATCGCGGCGCCTGGCAAGAGTGGGCGCCGCACGAGATCGAAGTTGCGGTGCCGCTCAGCCCCAGCGATCTGGAGCGGAAGCGAAAGGCCATCTTTCGGCATGAATCGCAAAAAGACACCGCGTTGTTTCCGGGCGTCGACGCGCGCGAGTTCTGGCAGCGGGCCGAGGACCGCAACCGCCATACGGCCGGCTGTTACAACCAACTCGGCCTGCCGGAGTATTTCGCTTTGGAAGGTTTTGTACGTTGGAAGGGCCAGGCCATTTAGTGCTCCGTCCGTCGTCGATTGATGAATGCAGCGGTAGGGTGGGACCAGCGAGCTTGCGAGCGCCGGCCCACCATGTTTAAGGCGTTAGGCAATAGGCGTTGGGCGTTAGGGCACATGCGGAGTACCGCGCCCAAAGCCTAACGCCCATCGCCCATCGCCTAACGCCTGTTTTGGCCGGCGTTCGCAGGCTCGCTGGTCCTACTGCGCGGCGGCTTTCACGGGTTATACTGAACGGGCCGCTGAAAGAGCAAGGTTCGAGAAAGGAGCGGAGCCCACGGCAAAGGGCGACAAGAGCAAAACGAAACGCGATGCAAGTCTGGAAGTGGAGTAGCAGGCTTCGTGAGAAGTCTGGCCGCTTGGGCAGGACGCCCGGAGTGTACACGAATTCTGTTAGGCGCAGAATTCTCGGCGAGTGGTCGTTCCGCTCGCGGCGATGCCCCGGCCGCCCGACCACCTGATGCGCTTGGTTCTTCGATTCATCGTCGCACGCTTCGGCGGCGTTCACTCGATATGATACGGGGCGCGTTGCACGGTCCGCCACCCCCGAGCCGCTACTGCACCTTGGGCGCGGACGTACGCGGGGCGTTGCGGATGACTTTCCCGTCGGCAGTCATGGGCACACCGCCAGATAGTCGCTTTGGCTGTCGAGGCTTTTCAACCGCGCGCCCAGCGCGGCCCGCGACGAGTCGTCGTCCTCGACCGCGCTGCCCGTGCCGCGCACTGCTTCGACCGCTTGCGGTCCGGGCCCGTTGCCGCTATCGTGGCAAGCCGACCGCGGCGGCCAAGTCGCTCCCGTCGCGCACCAAGAGCCTCGCGCCGTCCGCGCCCCAATCGTTGAGCCGGATGGCAACGTCTCGGTAACCCTCCAAGCGCCAGTCGGCGCAATCGACGACATAGCCCAACACCTGGCCGATCGCGTCGGCGAAATTCCCCAGTAGCCGCGGTCGATTCGCGACCTCGTGGTGCGGGTGATTGTCGACCAGCGGTCCCGCAAGACCTTTTCGGGGTCGTGCCCGCCGCGCCGCAGGAACGGGTTCGCGGGAGCACTCTGTAGGGCATCTGGGCAGATAGCGGGAGAAGCGGAAAGCGTGCGCGCGGCAGACTTCGCGCGACAACGGGTTCTTATCCAGTTGTCCAGGTTGACGCACGCATTTAGCCCCACCACACTGTCAGCTTGAATCCGGCCGCGCTTCCTTTGTTTGGGACTGAGCGGTGGCTTCGAGCGCCAACCTGTCTATGATTGAACCCTTAGCCCAAAGGCGGCGATTATGCGGGACTACGTCTTGTCGTTCGTCTCCAAACGTCCCAAGCGCGAACACAAGAGGCAAGCTCCCCGACTTCGCACCGTTCGCGTGAAATCGCCGGCCGTTCGCCGACCGCGGGCGATCGTCGACCGAATCTTCGCGGGCAGCAGCATGGCGTGGAGTAATCGGGCCAACTGGAACACGCATTCGCTGCCTGGCGCGACGGATGACATCGTCATCCGTGTAACGGGCGACCCGACCGTCGTTCATGCCAGCGGCACTGGCGGAATTCGCGGTCTCTCTTCGGACAACACTGCGACGCTTTCGCGCACCGAACTCTCGGTCGCGACGACTGCAAAGGTCGACAACTCGTATCTGACCCGTGGCCTGCACGATTCGCAGGACCGTGGCTCGTCATTTATCCACCCTTGCCTAACACGCCGCTCACGCGGCGGCGGTATGTTCGACGCGTTACCACAGGGCTCCGTTGCACTTGGGCAAGGGCCTATTAAGGGCAATATCGGTAAAGCTGCACGCGTGCAGCTTTTGAGCGGGTCACTCAATTCCCCGGCAAAACAGGACCGGAAGACAATGCAAACCGCGGCGCACGCTTTAACGAATGGACCGGCGATAGAAGACACGTCGCTGAACGACCCGCCGGCTTGGCTCGCTTCACCCTGCGGGTTGGAGAAGCGCATCCCGGCGGCAAGCTCGAGTGAGGAACGTCTTGCCGGCCGATCGCCGAAGAAGCGAAAGCCGCGTTAATTGTACACGAACAAACTAATCTGCAATAAAGGGTGGCGACCATGCTGGCCATGCTGGACTACTTATTGTCCTTTTTCTTCTGGTGCCCCAGGCGCGAGCAAAGGCGGCAGGTTCCCCAGCTTCGGATCGTGCGGGTCGAATCGCTCGAACATCGTCGCCTGCTCTCGATTGATTGGATTGGAACAGCCGGCGACCACCTGCCGGCAACACGGGGAAACTGGACGGCCGACGCGGCACCGAGCGCTCGGGACGGCGGCATGCACGCGACTGTCGCTAAACGCCCCGCGCATGATCGCGGCGCCTTTCATACGTCGCGACGACGGACGACCAGATGTCGCCGCCGCTATACGAGACTGGAGATCCTCGAGGATCGGACCCTTTTGAGTTCGGACGCCTTTACAAACTCGGCTGGCGGCGAATGGAGCACGCCCTCGAATTGGAGCCTTGGACGTGCTCCGTCGACAGGCGATGATGTTAGCATATCTGGCCTTCTTCCTGGGAAAGCGGTCACATTAGATCCATTTGCGGACGTCGCAATTGATAATCTGACTTTGGATTCATCGTTGAATCTTCAAGGAGTGCTGACGGTCACAGGGGAAATATCGGGGAGCGGCTCCCTCAACCTTCAGGGTGAATTACTCGATGCCACCATTGACCAGGGCATCAGCGTTCGGGGGCAAGATGGCAGTACACTCGATGCGGTAACCCTCGACGGAAACATGGTAGTCGCCGGAGGGGGATTCGTTAGTACCGATTCCGTAATTGTGCTCGACGGCCTGACGCTCGGCGGCGCAATCACATTGGGGGGGGCGAACCTCTGGGGAGGGCTTGTCTTCGCGGGGACGCAGACACTCAGCGGCGACGGCTCTGTCAGTCTCGCGGCGACACTCTCCGGGGAGAGCCTGATTAAAGCGATCGCGTGGCCCACCCGATCAGGGAGCACCCTGACCATCGGCCAGAATATCGTAATCGGCGGCCAAACGGCATTTTTTCTTGGTGACATAATCGACCAAGGTACCATTGGCTTCGATGGAAGTAGTCTTGGATTCGAGGTTCAAACTCTTTCGGTCGCGCCGTCTGGCAGTTTTTCTCTGACCAATGGGGCTAGCGCGACATTCGTCGATGACCTCGACAACGCGGGCACGGTGTCGCTCAGCACCACAAGCAATCTTTACGTCGGGGGAAGCTATACCCAATCGGCGACGGGAACTCTTCAGCTTCAAATTGGCAGTGCGCCCTCTGCCAATCAGTTCCCGCGCGTTGATGTGTCATATACCGGTACGCTAGCTGGAACCTTACAGGCAACGTACGTAAATGGCTTTACACCTTCGGCAGGGCAGTCGTATTGGGTATCCGCTAATCAGCGATTGGTCGGCGCGTTCGACAATGTCTTTGGGGGCCAAGTCGCATACGTCGCCACGCAGGTCTATCTCAACATATCAAGCGCCCAGGTCCGCCCGACGCTATCTTTCGATCCGCAGGGCAACGGCGTCGATGTTGGCTACATTGTCGATGGCGCCTTACTTCCAGAGACAACGACTGTCGATCTGTACTGGGCTTCCGGAAGTGCATTCGCAGACGTCATTGGCGAGGCGATCCCAGGTGCGAGCCAAGAGGTGGCGGAAGGAAGTCCCGTTGGCACATACGGGCCGTTTCACATTCATGCGACCACGCTCGGGTCCCGTCCTACCGGTGCCACTTACTTGCTTGCCGTCGCCGACCCCAAAAACCTTCTAGGGAACTTCTCGGAGGAAGAAAATGTTAAGGCCCTCCGACTTCTCCAACTGCCAGGTGTATTCGTAGCGAACGCCTCCACCACCGATTCCAAGAACTTGACCGTCAACTACACGGTCACGGGCAACGACAACCAGACGCCCTTCGACCTCCGCGTTTATCGCTCGAACCAGGCAACCTACGACCCGAACAACGACCAGCAAGTTCTCGTCGCACAGGTGCCGATCCAGGGGAGTGACGCCGCCGATGGCACGCACGAGATCGTGATCGGGCCGGCTGGACAAAACGCTTTCTCCGTCACCCGATCACTAGCGCCCGACCCGACGCACGAATACGTGATTGCCACCGCGGATGACGACGGCTCATTGAACCCTGGGGATGCTAACAATACGCCCCAGGAGGAGTTCCGCATCCTTCTCGTCGCTGACGTCACCCACGGGCTGACACTGAACGGGATCGGCAATAAGCTTTCGATGGCACTGTTTAATAATGCCATCACCTCACCGACGCAGGTGTGGGTGGACACGATGGCTGGCAACCTTGCCAATGACAACTACGATGCTGCCTTTGGCTTCCACTGGGAGCAAATCAGCAATAAAACTTTGCCTGCCCCCGGTATCTTACCGCTCGGCGTCGGGGGCGACCTTGCCGAAATCGCGGGTTATGAAATGGCCAAGCAACTCATCACGGAAGTCAAAAGTTCAACGCCCATAAACGTCCCGGCATCTCTCTCTACCTACACGACGTCCACGAATGTCGACGGTACCCGCGACCCGAATTGGGAGCAGCCCGGTCCTAACGACGTCGTCGACGTACAGTTCATCGGCCACAGTCGCGGTTCCGTCGTCATTAGCCAAGCATTAATGGATCTGAGCGACACTAATCCCGATACAACGTTCGATATTGCCAATGTGCCACGGTCTCTGTCCGCCGGCTTTGACATGATGACGATGCTTGACCCGCACCCCGCTAACCCTATCTATGGCGCATTGAGCGCGGCCGGCTTGGGCGGAGGCGTGGCCCCTGGCACCTCTATTCTCACGTCGTTGGCGAAGCGAGCCGGGTCTCTTGTGGCCGCCGCCGCTGTGGAGTCGTTCCAAGTTTCGGCCGACGATAAGAATGTGGTCATTCCCAGTAACGTCCAAGCCGTGGAGGAGTATTATCAACAGTCCCCGACGGCCTATTTCACTTCGGGTGACGAGAGTTACGTGAACCTCTGGGGCGAATCGCCGGCGCCGGACCAAATCAAAAATGATTCGGGACTGCCGCTGACACCGAACGTAAATGTACGCAACGTGTCTGGGCCGGGCGTCGGGCATATGGAAATTCACCATTACTACGACAGCCAAGTTGTTGAGTTTCAAGGAGCGCCAAACGCACCGAACGACTTTCCCGCCACCTTGACCAAGCTCGGCCTGAAACAATTTGGCTCAGCTTCGCAGTCGACGCCGGCGCTCAGCCTGTCCAGCCTGTCATTACTAAGTACGCCCGGAGCGGCCCCGCAGTTGATGGCCGTGAAGCCGTCGGGCAACGTCGTTGCTGGTGCGCCGTTCGGTCTCGATATTTATGCTTTGGATCCTGATGGGAATGTCGATTCGACCTTCAACGGCAGCGTCACGCTTGGTTTGGGCAATGGCCCAAGTGGCAGCGCGCTGGGGGGTACGCTGGTAGCTTCGGCTGTCAACGGCGTAGCCGAGTTCTCCGGATTGACGCTTAACAAGCCGGGTGTTGCCTATACTTTGCAGGCGACAGCGAACGGCCTGACGTCCGGAGTGACGCTCCCATTCGACGTGACCGACGACCAATTGGTAGTCACGAGCCAACCTCCCTCCAATGTGACTGCCGGAAGCGGTTTCGGCCTCGTCGTTTCCGCCGAGAATGCCGCGGGGAGCGTAGACACCTCGTTCAATGGTCGGGTAGCTGTTGCTGTGAGCCTGGCCAGCACGAACAGCATTTTGGTCGGGACCATGATTGTAACGGCCGTGGACGGCGTTGCGACCTTCTCCGGTTTGACGCTCGGCGGTCCGGGCTTCTACGAACTGGCACTGACCACCAACGGGGTCGGGAGCGCAACAGCAAACTTCTTCCAGGTCAACGCGGGGACGGCCACCCAGCTTGTGGTTACGGCCGAGCCGCCAAATGCCGTCAGCACCGGCGCCGGCTTTTCCTTGAGCGTCGCAGCGGAAGACGCTTACGGCAACGTCGATCCAACTTACAACGGCCCCCTCACCCTTTCGCTCGCTGCCGATCCGAGCGGCGCGATGCTAGGAGGCACCACGACGACAATGGCCGTCAACGGCCTGGCTTCTTTTTCCGGACTGACGATCGGCAGTCCGGCCAACGGCTACACAATCGAGGCGGCCAGCACCGGACTGACCGCCGCAACGACGAACGCCTTCGACACGGCGCCGCTGGGCCAAGCAACGCAACTCGTGGTCACCACTCAGCCCGCGGGTAGTGTCGCCGCCGGGAGCGGCTTTGGGCTGGCAGTCACGGCCGAGGACAGCTTCGGCACGGTTGATGCCAACTTCAACGGCAGTGTGACGGCCGAGAATCCAAATGGAGGGAATCCGTTGGCCGTGGTCACGGCCGTGAACGGCGTGGCGACTTTTTCGGGCCTTACGTTGGACCAGGCAAGTCCGATCTATTCGTTGTCGGTCACCAGCAGCGGCCTGCTCGCTGCTTCGACCAACCCGTTCGAGGTGACCAGCGAGCCGGCTACCAAGCTGGTGCCGTTGGATCCGCTGCAAGTCAATCCAGGAGCAGAGTTCGACTTCCAAGTGGTTGCCGAGGATCCGCTGGGGAATGTCGATCCAACCTTCGACGGCCCAGTGACCGTCGCCTTGGGCAGCAATCCGCGCGGCGGCACCCTGGGCGGCACCCTCACTGTTATGGCCGTGAATGGCGTGGCGGATTTCCCTGACCTGACAATCAACAACGCGGGCAATGGCTATACGATCCAGGCTGGCAGCACCGGCCTGACAAGCGGCAGCACCGATCCGTTCTTCGTGAGCGAAGATCAGTTCGTGGTGACGACCCAGTCACCCAGCGTCGTCACCATCGGTCAAAGCTTTGGCTTGACGGTCACGGCTGAGGATCTCGCCGGCAACACGGACAGCGCCTTTAGCGGCGCCGTCACGCTCAATCTGCTGAATTTCGGGGCTAACGCAGCCGTGCTCGGCGGGGCACTGACAGCCAACGCCGTGAACGGCGTAGCGGCCTTCTCCGGCCTGACTATCGACCAACTGGGCACGTACGCCGTGTTTGCCGAAAGCAGCGGTCTCGGCGCAGCCGCCACGAACTCGTTCAGCGTCATAGCAAGTCCAGTTTCGTCAGTCGCCCCATTGCCAGCCACCGAAGCCTCCACGACGTTCGACGTTAATTGGTCTGGAAGCGACGTCGGTGGTCCGGGAATCGCCAGCTACGACGTTTACGTCTCCGACGACGGCGGTCGCTTCACTCTGTGGCAGACCGACACCACGGCGACCTCGGCCCAATTCGGCGGGCTCAACGCGCACACCTATAGCTTCTACAGCGTCGCCACCGATAACGTCGGCAACCAGCAAGCCGTGCCGAGCGCCGCCCAGGCCACGACCACGATCGTTGCGACGCCCCCCGGCAACGTGTATGTGGCCAGTTCGTTTTACGATCAAACGACGGGCGTGATTACCGCCGCGCCGATCGTCGGCGACACGGTCAACTGGCTGGCTAGTGGCCAGTACGCCGAGATCGATAATCTGACGTTTGGCGCAACCGCCTTCACGAGCGTGCAGACCGCAGTCGATGCCGTCGCCTTCGGGGGCACGGTTGACGTGGCCGCCGGAACCTATAGCGAGACCGTCAGCATCAGGCAGCCGTTGACGTTGCAAGGGGCGGAAAATGGTGCCGTCACCACGCTTCGGGATCCGACGACCGGAGCGGACACCGGTATCACGGTCAATACCGCAAGCGGCACGGTGGACATTCAGGGGTGTACCGTCACCGGCTTCATGACCGGCGTCTCGGTGACCGCGGGCACCGTGGAACTGAACGACGACACGATTTCGGGCAACAACAACCCCAACGGCGACGGTGGCGGGATCTACAACAATGGCACGTTGATGGTGGCCGGTAGCACGGTCTCCGGCAACTCCGCCGGCATCGGCGGCGGCATCTACAACAACGGCACGCTGACGGCCAGCCGCAGTACGGTCTCCGGCAACTCCACCGCCGTCGTCAGCGGCGGAAGCGGCGGCGGCATCTACAACCACGCGACGCTGACCCTGACCGATAGCACGATCTGCGATAACTTTGCGAGTACCCTCGGCATCGGCGGCGGCATCGACAACGGCGGAGGAACGCTCAAGATTGAGCAGAGCACGATCTCCGGCAATTCGGCCTTCTCCGGCGGCGGCATCGTCAACTTCGCCACTCTCACGCTCGCCGATAGCACGCTCTCCGGCAATGCGGCGACGGTCGGCGCCGGTTTGGAGAACGATATGGGCACCGTCACCGTCACCAACAGCAGCATATCGCGCAATGCAGCCAGCGGCAGCTTCGCTCATGGCGGCGGCATCCTAAACGCCGGCACGCTCACGGTCACCAACAGCACCATTTCAGGCAATGCAGCCAACGCAAGTTACGGCACCGGCGGCGGCATCTACAACCTTGAAGGCTCGGCCACGCTGACAAATAGCACCATTTCGGGCAACTCTGCCAACGGAAGCTACGCCAGCGGCGGAGGTGTTTTCAACGCCAGCACACTTACGCTCACCGACAGCACTCTCGCCGGCAACGCGGCAGATTATCAAGGCGGCGGCATTTACAATCTCGAGGGCGCGGCCACGCTCGCCAGCAGCACGGTCTCCGGCAACTTGGCTGGTTCCGAGAGCAATGCAGGCGTCGGCGGCGGAATCTATTCCGTTTCGGCATACGGGGGCCAAGTGAATGTTGCCAACAGCGTCCTCGCAGGAAACACCGTTCTCGGGGCCGCCGGCAGCAATCCCGACGTAAGCGGACCTTTCGGTACGACCGATCAAGACTTGATTGGCGTGGTGGGCGACGCCACGGGATTCACGTCGGCCGGTGCCGCGATCAACGGCAACATTGTCGGCAGGAGCGCGGCGCCCGTCGATCCGTTGCTCGCACCGTTGGGCGATTATGGCGGCCCAACGCAGACCATGGCCCTGCTGCCCGGCAGCCCGGCGATTGACGCTGGCGACAACAACCCGCCCTCGACATTTCCCAGCACGCCCAGCACCGACCAGCGCGGTTTCGCACGGACCGTGAACGGCACGATCGACATCGGGGCCTTCGAATCGAGCGGATTCACGCTCGTCAAGGGCATGGGAACAAATGGCGACAATCAGTCGGCGGACATCGGCGCGGCGTTCGCCAGCCCGCTGGTGGTCGCGGTTTATGCCAATAACGCGAACGAGCCGGTCGACGGCGGTCAGATAACCTTCGCGGGCCCGGAGAGCGGCGCGTCGATTGATCCCAATCCCGTCACCACCGTCGTCAGCGGTGGTGTCGCCCAGGCCGTGCCGACTGCGAATGAAACTGTCGGCGGGCCGTATTCCGTCACCGCGTCCGCGGCCGGCGGCAAAGACACCGTTCTCTTCGCCCTCACCAACGTTGAACCACTGACGATCGTCAGTCTCGGTCCGATCGCCACCGACCCGCGCAACGTCTACATGGCCTCCGACGACGTGACGTTCTCCGAGCCAATCGACCTGACCAACTTCAACTACGGCGCCTTGTCGCTCACGCTCAACGGCAGCGCTAATCTCATCAATAGCGGCGTGACCATCTCGTTGGTCAGCGGCACGACCGACACCTATCGCATCGCAGGCCTGGCAAGCGTGACGACGACTGACGGCACCTATGTCCTCTCCGTCGACGCCAGCAAAGTGCAAGACTCCAACGGCAATTACGGCACCGGCACCGCCAACGTGACCTGGTTGATGGACACCACGCCGCCCACCAGCAAGGTCAATCCGTTGCCGGCAACGGAAACGTCGTATTCGTTCACGGTTTCCGTGACGGGCAGCGACCCGCCGCCTGCGTCCGAGCCGGGAATCGCCACCTCGGGCGTCGCTTCCTACGCGATCTACGTGGCCATCGACAACGGCGCGTTCGCACTCTGGACCACCCTTCCCGCCAACAATCCTTCGGCCACCTACTACGGCGAGGCCCAGCACCACTACTATTTCCGCAGCGTGGCGACCGACGCGGCGGGCAACATCGAATCGAAGCAGGTGCTCATCGAAGCCGGCACCTACGTGCCCGACTTGACGCCTCCGGTCACGAAGGTTGCTTCCGAAAGCTTCAATACCACAACCGACCTGTTCACGTTGAACCTATCGGGCAGCGACGCCGGCGGCAGCGGCCTGGCCACGTTCGACGTTTTCGTGCAGGTCTATACCGGCGGCATCGGCTCGACCGTGCAGCAGATCGCCACGGCGGCGGCCGGTTCGCCCGACGCCAACGGCAACTATTACGGCGTGGCCACCTATCAGGTGCCGAGCAACCTGCTCGACGGCAACCAACACACCTATCGCTTCTACAGCACGGGTATCGACGGGGCGGGCAACATCGAGGTGGCCCACGCCAGCCCCAACGACGTTGAATCGACTCAAACCCTGTCACCTCCGCCCTCTTTGGCCGTGTCGAGCCTCGTCATCGAGAAGGGGTTGGTTGAGCGGTCGTTCATCCGCTACATCGACATCGGCTTCAACGAGAGCGGGGCGGCGTTGCAAAGCCTGATCGACAACAACGACATCCGCCTGATTCAGCATCCGCTGAGCGGCGTGATTTCACCCAGCGACCCCACGGTGCCGCTGGCTGGCCTGCTCAAAGTGATCGACGACGCCAACGGGATCGCCGACATCATCGAAATCGACTTCGGTGCGCTGGCACTGGGCGGGGCCGCCGACACGCCCGGATTGGCCTTTAGCACCTATTGGTCCGAGTTGGCGGCGGGCGACGGCTATTACGAGCTCGACATCGACACCGGCGGCAGCAATCCCGCCAATTGGTCCACCGCCGCCCACGAGTTCTTTTATCGGCTGTTGGGCGACGTGAACGGCGACCATATCGTGAATGGCGCCGACTTGACCGCCATCACGGCGGCCTTGGGGCAAACCGGCCCCTACATCAACGCCGATGTCAACGGCGATGGCACGGTGAACACCATCGACAAGCTGCTCGCCCTGAAATCGCAAAATCGTGCTTTGAATGCCGGCCTGGAACTTGACGGCTAGGCGCCCCCGAGTGATTCTATATCTTGACCGATTGCTAACTTGAGGAGATCACGCCATGTCGCGCGTTCCGTTGTTTGTGGCCTTCCTGTTGATTTTAGGCGCGGCCTCGGTTGCCTGCGCTGACGTGACCCTCGACCTCTCAGCCCCCGTATTCACGAGCGCCACAAACGGCTATGTGGACCTCGACGTTCAGGGAAGTTCGATTAGCATCTTTAATCTGACGCTTCAGATTACGACCGATCCGTCGAACACGCCGGCGTATATGCTGCAATTCGTGTCGGCTGGCGGATTATACACCGGCGACAGCACCTTCAACGATCCGAGCTACGTTTTTGGCCCAAATAGCGTCGCGTCCTATAGCCTCGACTCGTTGGTCGGCGGCTTCGGCAATACTACCGCGGTAGGCGGCTACCAAACCACTCTCAACGTTGGTGATTCGGCACTCGACTCAAACTTCAATCCCCAGGACGTGCCGATTACCAGCGCGAACAACCTTCTGGCACGCTTGGAATTCGAGCTGCCAGCAAATGCCGCGGCGGCCAAATTCGACCTGGGCCTCACGAGCGCGTCGTTCTTGTCGTCAACCAACGTCAGCATTCCGATTGACTCTAGCATCCCCATTTCAGAAACCCTTAGCGTGGGCACTCCAATTGCGAACGTGGTGCCCGAACCGGGCACGTTCGGCATGCTGTTTATTGGCATGACGGGCCTGCTGTGCATGAAGCGAAAGCGGTTGTTCGTCCATGGCGAGCCAAGCAATTCCTGACTTTCCTCCCAGACCGTCAAGGATGCCTGCGGCGGCGCGCGCGGCCCCCTCCCCGATCAGAAAAACGGTCAGAATGGTTTAGGCCGGAAAAAGAGCCGAGCGACGTGACCAGATCCTCGATCTGGCGAGCGACGAAGTCGAACTCGTAGACATGGACGACGCCGCGAAGGGCGCGCGGGTTTCCCCTTTTCCGGGTCCCGCGTCCATGGCCGGCAACCCCCCTGAATTTTTTTCGGCGGGAGTGGAATTTGGGGCCGGTCCGCCGCGTATTGCTGGTAGACGGGAAAAACAAAGTGATTCGTGGTCAGTGGTTGGTGGTTGGCAGGGTGTCAGCCGTGCCTAAGGATTGAGCACCGGCCTAGCGCGACCGCCAAACGCCACTCGGCCGCGCACGGCTGGCGCAAATTTGCGCCAGCCGATGAAACACGAGGTTTTTGCCCATCGGTTGACCTGACAGAGGGTTTTTTGGCGGCTGCTCAAATGATGTGCATGGTGGTCATCTGGATGCCTGTTATTTGAGCAATTCTTTTGTCCGTGCGGCGAAGCGGCCCGCCGGCGTTCGGCGAGGTGCGGTGAGAGGTCGAAAAAAAATCGGTCCCAAGCCAACGGCGCGGTAGAACACAGGGAGCCACGCAGGCGGACGCCTGCAACCGATCCATCCCAAGCCAGTCGCGAGATAGAACACAAGAATGTTTTGGTTCCGAGCGGATGCCGCCGGCTTGCCAGGCGGAGGTGTACGTTGGCCGTCTACAGAACGACGCGCCCAACAACCGCTTCCGGCAGCGGGCCGCCGCTTCGCGGTCACCCTCCCGCTTGCGGAGCAAGCGGGCTACGTAGCCCGCTCGCTCCGCGAGCGGATCGGCGGTCGGGAAGCGGCCCGCGTCGCCAGCGTCACCTTCAACGGAAAAAAGAGGATGGAAGAGCCTGCCGTGGAATTTTGGCGGGCTCCATGACGTATTGCTCGCAGAGGCGAAAAACAGCGGGCCGATGGCCGTCCATGCGCGCCCCGCGGCAAAGGAACGGGGAGGAACTTTTAGGGCGGAAGAGCGTCTAATTGTTAGTGGTCAGTGGTCAGTGGTTGGCAGAGTGCCAGCCGTGCCTAAAAATTGAGCAGTGGGCTGAGCGATGGGCGGTCGGTTCGCCCGCCGCGCACGGTGTAGGTAAATTTACCAACACCGGCGAAACACGAGGTTTTTGCCCATCGATTAACCTGACAGGAGGGTTTTCTGGCGGCTGCCTAAATGATGTGCATAGTGGTCGCCTGACTGCCTGCTCTTTGAGCAATTCTTTTGTGCGTGCGGCGAAGCAGCGTCGCAGCCGTTCGTCGAGCCGCGGTGAGAAGTCGCAAAGATCCGGTCCCGAGCCAACGGCGCGGTAGAACACAGGGAGCCAAGCAGGCGATGCCCGCAACCCATCCAACCCAAGCCAGTCGGGAGATAGAACACGGGAATGTTTTGGTTCCGAGCGGATGCGAAACATCCCGAGCCAGTCGCCGAGTAGAACAGAGGAAATAGTCGCCACGATCGAAGACCCAAGACCAAAGACCAAAGTCGTGAATCCAAAATCCAGAATCCGCAATCCAAAATGCACCATACCCCCCAGATTTATCGTTGCGGCGCGAAAATGAGCCGCGCCGCCCCGTCGCCGCAAGGTCCGGTCGCCAAACCGTTTGCAGCGTGGGGAAAACGAACACCCGTTTTGTTTTTGACAACGATAATTGTTTTCTGACAACGGTAATTCGGGGCCACCGAACCCTTGGCCGTCGTCAGTGGTCCGCTGTCAGATTGACGGTGGCAGACGACGCGAAAGCGTCGCTGATTGATCTTTGACAATTGAATTTGTGCCAGTCACAAGGCGGTTTCGCGCCCCGCGTTCGAAACCGCGGCCGATCGGTGCGCACCGCGTTGAAGTGGGGCGGCCTTCCCAGGCCGTCTGCGGCGACGAGCGCGGCATACGATACCTCATGCGGTCGAGAATGACGCATCCGCGCCCGACCGACTCTCTGTAGGGAACGCCCTCCGTGGCGTTCCGTCGCGCGGCGGCGACGCCATTTCGCGGATCACGGAACGCCACGGAGGGCGTTCCCTACAGACGTCTCATTTCCGCCCGCGTGAAGTATCCCAACGAACGGAAACCGAGCGGGCTTAAAAGCTTTTATAAGCGAACGTTGATGCGTTCGCGCGTGGCTGTAAAGGCATGGCCGGATGGGTGTTACCGCTGGGCCATGACGCTGAATGCTTTTATTCTTCACAAGGGTTTTAGATCGCGATGATCTTCGCTGGGCTTGCCGGCGGGACGGGGAACACCCGATCAACTGTCAGAATCTGACAGTTGGCCAATGGTGGGGTTTACCACCGTGTTCTCGCCGAGCAATGCCTGCCAACGTTTGCAATTAGTCGGTGTTGATCGCTCGCCTTCTACTTTGGCGCGAGTTGGCCATCTTCGAAATGCCCGGAAGGCGCCGTTGTAGAAACGGATGCCGACGCATTCCGTCGCGGAAGCGCAAAAGCTTTGGCGACAAGGATTTGCGACTTATCCGTTGGATGGGTGTCATCCGTCATCCTGCTCACTTTGGCAGCGTGCTGCCAAAGTGCCTGCGGCCCGTTCGTCTGCGGCGGCACGCCGCCGAGGCGACACGCGTGTCGCATGGGCGCGGAGTAAACGGCTTTCCTCTCGCTCCAGCGAAAGGGCTACGGTCGGCAAATGCGCCGCGCGCGGCGCAAGTGAGGGCGGCCGGTTCGTCTCCGGCGGCACGCGCCCCGGCGGCACGCGTGTCGCATGGCGCGGAGCAAACGGCTTTCCTCTTGCTCCAGCGAAAGGGCCACGGTCGGCGTCGAATACGGCGTTTGCGTCCACCGCGAAGCCGTCGAGCAACTTTGAGCTGGCCGTCTGGGCGCGGCGGAACGTTCCCGCCTCGGCATACTTGCCGTCGTCGAGCGGCCTTCCATGCTATGGAACGCTGGCCGATCGGTTGACGGCCGGCCGAATGTCGCCGCGCGAAGCCGCGCAGCTCTGTGTCACGATCGCCGAAGCCTTGCAACATGCTCACCAGGCCGGCGTGATCCACCGCGACTTGAAACCGTCGAACATCTGATTGACGAACAGTTGGTCGCTGAAAACGCCACCGTCGCCGATTATCAAAGGCTTCTCGCGCGCGTGTACGGCAACCTCGGCAGCTTGCAGGGTGATCCGGGCGAGCCGGAAACAACGGGCGCCGCTTGCCGGCGCGCGATCGAGATTATCGAGAAATAACCTACTTCTCGATCAGGGCGAGGTCGCGCCAGCTTTGGATCGCTATGCGAGCGCCGTCGAAACGCTCGAACGCGTTCTCGGCAACCAGCCGCGGCAACGCGTTACCTGCGCAACTCCTGCTATGGCCGCGCTCGTGCATTGAGCGCCTCGGGCCGCTACGGCGAAGCGGCCGACGAGTGTAGCCGGGCCGCGGCACTCGACGACGGCGAGGCGCGAACCGATCTGCTAATCGGGCTCGCCGATGCCTTGGCACGCGCGGGCGATCATGCCCGCGCCGCCCGAGAGGCGGCCGAGCTGGCGGCCGCCGCGAATCCGTCTTTCGAGACGCTCTACCGCCTGGCGGGCGTGTTTTCGCTCTGCGCCGCGGCGGCCAAAGACAACGCCGCACTGGCTGAAGCATACGCCGCCCGCGCCGTCGAACTGTTGCAGCGATCTGGACTCTTTTAGTCGCGCGGAGAATAACGCCGCTCAGCGCTGCCTTTCGGCTGTCGCCGCTTGAACTGGCGCCGCGGGCTGGCCGGCTTGAAGGGGCAGCTCGACCAGATAGACGCCGGCCCGAAAACTCCCCGCGGCAACGTAGCGGCCATCGGCGGAGAAGCTGCAACCTCGCGCCTTCTGCAGCTTGCCCTTCTTCGCGCGGTATATCTCCTCGCCCGACGTTAGATCGACCAAACGCACATCCGCTCCGTCGGAATTAACCACCAGCAGGCGATGACCGTCGGGGCTGAGGACCGCCTCGTTCCAGCCCGGCGGCATCATATCGGCGATCTTAATCTCCCGCACCGTCCGGCCCGTGGCAGCGTCGGATACGCGGAACGCCAGGTCTTTACCCCACGTTAAGACCTGTCGGCCGCCATCCAGCAACCAGGCGTGGCGGACCGCCTCCGGCCTCCCCTCGAAGGTTTGCAACGTCTTTGCCGTGCGGATGTCCCACACGCGGACCTGGCCGTCGTCGCCCCACGACAGCACTTGTTTGCCGTCGGGCGAAAAGTCGCCGGCACACCCAGCGGTGTGCCCTTCCAGCGTTGCCGTGACCGACCCCGTTTTCACGTCCCGGATGCGGAGCGTTCGATCGGCGCCCGAGGTGAGAAGCAAACGGTCGTCGGGCGAGAAGACGACGCGGCCGATCTGTTCGCCCGGCACGTTTTGGGTCCAAACCTCTTGGCCCGTGCTCAGTTGCCATAAGCGCAGAGTATCGTCCTTGCCGCTGGAGGCCAAACGGTCGCCATCGTGAGAAACGACCGCCGTCACGCCGTCGGCCGTATGACCATGAAATTCGCGGACGAGCTTGCCCGTGGCCACGTCCCAGAGATAGACGTTCTTGTCGCTGCTGTAGGCCGTGACAAGCTGCCGGCCGTTGGGCAGGAACGCGCCGTTGCTGTACCAGACGTCTTTGTCGGTGCGGAAGTCTTGCAGCGGCTTGCCGCTGGCCAGGTCAAACAGTCGCACCACGCCGCGGGGGCCCGAGTCGCCGAAGGCCACGTACGTTCGCCCATCGGGTGAGAACGACGTGATCCAAAGATGCGCTTGCCATCCGCCTTGTTCCGGCACCGGCCAAGGCGACTTGCGCACGAACCCCGGCATGCCGAACGTCAAGCGAGTCTTCTTCTTGACGCTGCCGTCAAACTTCTCGTCGAGCAGTTTGCGGACGATGATTTCGAGCTTCTCGTGGTCCTGATAGCCCACCAGCTTGGCGCGGACTTCGCCGTAACGGTCGAAAAACATCGTCGTCGGAAAGGCGTTGAACGAAGGGATCTGCGAAAGCGTGTCGTCGTTGACCAGCGCACAGCGATAATTCATCCCGTTGTCCTTGCGGAAATCCTGTACCAGCTTCAGGGCTTGTTCTTGGCCCGGCGTCCGCTCGCGGTTGAGGCCGACGATCGCCAGCCCGGCTTCCGCAAAATTCTTTTGCAGGGCCACGAAATGCGGAACTTCCATGCGGCACGGCGGACACCACGTGCCCCACACGTCGACGATCAACACCTTGCCGGCGAAATCCGCCAGGGCGATCGCGTTTCCATCGGTATCCGTAAGCTCGAAATCGAAATCAAAGGGATCGTTCTGTGCGAACAGGTCATCGACTTCTTTCACCATCCGGGCGCGGGCCGCCTCGGCCTGAGCGCGCAGCGTTTCTTCGGCCTTGGTTTTGAAGTCGGCATAGCCGGCCAGCGTGCGGACCGACTTCAAGTCGGCGTCGCGGTCCATCAGGGCGAGGTCTTTGAACCCGAATTCGACGGCTTCGCTCAGGCTCTTCAGGGCCTGCTCCGCCTGGTTGTCGAGCGCCAGGGCGCAGGCTTCGTTGTAATACATCGTGCCGGCCAGATTGCGCACCGGGGGGATGCCGGCGAACGCCGCGTTCGCCTTCAGTGCCCGCCGCATGTACTCGGCGGCTTTTCGGTGTTTGGCATAATCGGGCTTTTGGGCGTCGGCCGACGCCAGCTTGGAGGTGAACTGCGCCAGCGACAGCAACAGGTTGACGTCGTCGGCATTAGCGGGCAGGGCCCGCTCGAGCACCCCAACCACGCCGGCCAGGTCGTTCTTCCGCAAAAGTTTTTGCGCTTCCGCAAACGCTTCTTGCGTGGTCAAGGGCGGTTTTTCTTTTGCCTCGTCTTCGGCCGCGGGCGGCGAAGCCGCCTTGGGCGCATCGCCCGGCGCGGCTTTTTTGGGCGCGCCGCCGTCCGCCGGCTCGACGGCTTTCGCCTCCTCGCACAAACCTATCGCCAGCAACACGCACAAAGGGAACAGATAGCAAGACATGACGGCGCCTTTTGTTGGGAACAAGCCCACTTGCCACAACCGCGCCCTCAATAGAACGCTGCCAAGTCCCAATGGCAAGCTCTTAGGAAAAAAAATGACCGGAGAAGACCTGAACGGCCAGCGGGCGGTGGATGAGTTCCCGGCGGGCAGCTTCCGATCATGCTTACGGCTGCGGAAACGGCTGTCGCGCACGCACGAGATCGCAGCGCGGCTGACAGTGGCCCGTCGGCCGACGTGGCGAGGCCGCCCGGACGGGGATAGAATGGGGGCGAGACACATTGCCAGAGGATTTTCGCATGGCGACCGTCGAAAAAAAAACTGTGCTTCACGGCGAACGTCGGATCGTGCTTTCGGGCATTTCGTGGGAACTGTATGAGCAATTGCGCGAGAACGAAGATAACTGGCACGTCCTGGCCCCGCGGTGAGCTGTCGTTCGCCTGCGACGACGGACTCTATGAGGCGGCTACTGACCGTTTTACCGGCTTACCTGCTATCCATGCGCATCCGTGGTTCCATTTCGCCGCCTGCTGAAAAACTTGCAGCCGCGCGACGAGCGGCAATAATGGCGGAAGCTGCGCCCATGTCCTGCGGCGACTTTCGGATGGGCGAAGCCGGTCGAGTTGCCGGCGCGCCCCGGACGCCCGGTGCAACTCGTCGATCTCGATCACGACGGGGAACCGGAAGTTGTCGGGGTCGAAGATGTCTTGCCCCATCATACGAATACGTCGCCAGCGAAGATCTTCGTTTGGTCGCGTAACAAGGACGCACTTCTCTGGCAAGAACCGTTGGACGCGCTTTTTCCGCGGTTGGCCTGCTTGGGATTCGACGAGCCACAGTGGCCCCTGGTGGCGGATCTCAACGACGACGGCCGCTACGAGGTTCTTGTTCCCAACGGCACAAGCTCGCCGCGATGGTGGCGTGCAAATCCACCTCTGCAGGAGCAACTTCCTTGGGGATCTGTTCCAGACGGGTGGCTGGAAGCTCGAGACGCCGCCACTGGGCAAAAACTTTGGCACACAAAACTGCTGATGCTCGACCCGCAGGCCGACCATTTTCTGGTCGGCCCCGACATCGACGCTGACGGCTACCAGGATATTTTCGTCGCCAGCCTCTGGGGAGGCTATTGCGACCTGTACGTGGATGCACTTTCCGGCAAGGGCGGCCACCGGCTGTGGAGTACTTGGCGGCGGCAGCCCCGCTCCGGCGATGCCCCAAATCGTTATTTGAGGCGCCTCGGCTGGTGGTCAGAAGACCGTGATGGTTGGCCGCGGTTGCTTGTCAGCGTCGGAGCGGCAGTACGTAAGGGAGACGCTTCTTGGGCTGCTATTCGGCGTGACCACGTTTTTGACTTCCACGTCATAGCGCCAGAACGTAGGGAAGGCGCCTCGTCGCTCGTCGCCTTTTCAGCCGCCACCGGAAAGCTGGTGCATGAAGTGGAGCCGTTCGAGCAATTCGAACTGGCTGACCTCGATGGCGATCGCCGGCAGGAACTGCTGCGCTACTATCCCCAGGACGCGATGCAGTTCGACAAGGGCGGCACGCTCGATGCCTTCCGCGGCTCGACCGGCGAACGATGGCGCTGGTTGGGAGGCGACTGGCATCCCACGATCGACATCGACGGAGACGGGCTTCGCGACTTGATGTCGCTTTCCGACCAGGCTGGCCTTCGGGCCCTATCAGGATCCACCGGAAGGATCCTGTGGGCAAACCACATCGACGGAGTCGGATTAGGCCAGATCACATCGTGCGAGGATCTCGATGGAGATTCGTCGGCTGACTTCCTGCTTTGGACCGGCACCAGGCGCGGCGCTCGCTTGCGCGCCCTGTCATCAAAGAATGGTCACGTCCTATGGACGGCAACCTTCGAAGACGTGAGAACCGAGCCGGCCGCGCGGCTCACTGCCGCCGACCTCGATGGGGATCGAAAACCCGAAGTTATCCTGGCGGCGGACATGGAGGGCTTTTGGCTGGCCGTTTTGTCCGGCGCAAATGGGTCCGTCCGCTGGAAGAAGCGGCACCTCTCCAATTCACACAACATAACAGGCCTTCATGAAACGAGGGATCCGATTGTGGCGGCCGACTTTTGGGACCTGAACGGTGATGGCACGCGAGACATTGTCGTGCTGGCACCTCCGGGCGGCGACGATACAAAACTCTCACTCTATGCGATTGATGGCGCGCGCGGCTCAGTTCTTTGGGAGCACCCCACACATGGTAGTCCTGCGCCGGTGGCCCTCGCGGCGGATCTCGACGGGAACGGCAAGCCGGAAGTTTATTTGCTGGAATGCGAGATCGTCACCGGACTACACGAGTGGCCAGAATCCGCAATCGCGCGCCTGGTGGCACTGAATGCCGGCGATGGTCAGACTCGCTGGACTTGGGAGACGTCGGGTAACTACGGCCCAGATGATTTTCTCGCGTATCCAAAGCCGCAAGTTTTGCGACGAGCCGGCGGCCAATCCTGGTTATGCTTGAACCTCTGGGGATTCTCGCGGCCGCGTAATGCCGGCGAGATCATCTGTCTCGACATGCACGGAAAGCTGCTGAACCGCATTCCAGTCACCAGCCGCTTGGAACGACGTGCCTTTCGGCTCTGGACCGACGATTTAACGGGCGACGGCGACGGAGATCTCCTGTTTATGAGCGGCGACAAATTGCGGGTTGCCCATCCGGAAGATGGCACGTCAATTTGGGAATCAACGCTCCAGATCGACTCGGGCAACGAGGTACTGGGTGTCCTGTCATCTCCGCGTGGCCAGCCCGAGGTCGTGGTGCGCGAAGCGGTTCCACCGTGCAAGGTCTATGGACTCGACGGGGGCACCGCCGAGCTCCGCTGGTCTTGCGCTCTGCCGTCGACCAGTGGGGCCGTGTCTCCCGCCAACACGGACCAATTGACAATTGGCGAAAGCAAGTTGTGGAGGGACGCGATAGCTCGCGATCTCTCCTCGGTTAACGTGCTCGATGTGGTGTCAGGCGACGAACCGCCGACGATCCAATACCGCTACGGCGAAACCACCATCGGTTGGCAGGCTCGGTTCGTCGAACAATCCGAAGCCGCGGGCCGGCCCGCCGCAATCGTCGAGCAGGTGGCCGCACGCGCCGATCCGCGGTTGGCACGACCATTGCCTTGGCGGCAGTTCGTGTCCGCCGCGGGCGGCTGGCGGGCGGCAGGCGGACTCGTTGCGTGGGCGATGCTTTATTGCCTCGGCCTGATATTACTCCCAGGCGCGGCCGGATGGTGGCTGGTAAGCCGCCGCCGCTGGGGTCTGCGGACCTTGGCGTTGCTGCATCTGGTAGCTGCCGTTTTTCTTTCGGCCTGGCTGCTTGACGGTCCCGATAACGAGCTGCTGTCGCGGCTCGGCAAATTCGGCAGTGGTGCGATGGCTTTGCCCGTCGTGTTGGCTCTGGTTTTCATCGGGCGCTGGGCCGTCGCGCGTCGTTGGCGAACGCTTCTCGCATGGCTGGTTATTTCCGTGATCTTGGCGGTGGCGATCGGAGCGCTGTGCCTCTGGGCGGATGGGAGTCAGCGGGCCGAGGATCAGTACTACTCGCTCGACGGTTGGTATGGGGTCTGGCTGCCGGCCGCCTACGCCACGGCCGTCATCGTGGCCCTGGCCGGCGTTGCCAGGTTAGCGTGGCGCTGGTACGGCCGGCGGCGTCGGTTGCGGAATGCCTGAATATGGCGAGGCCGCCCGGACGGGGATAGAATGGGGCGAGACACATTGCCAGAGGATTTTCGCATGGCGACCGTCGAAAAAAAAACTGTGCTTCACGGCGAACGTCGGATCGTGCTTTCGGGCATTTCGTGGGAACTGTATGAGCAATTGCGCGAGAACGAAGACAACTGGCACGTCCGGATGGCCTACGACGACGGAAGGCTCGAACTGATGAGTCCCTCGCCCAGCCACGAAGCGGTTGCAAAATGGATCGCCCGAATGATCGAAGCGTTCATGGAGGAAACGGGCGTGTCGCACCGAAGTCTGCGCTCGACGACGTGGAAGCGTCGCGAGCTAGGCAAGGGATGCGAAGCCGACGAATGTTATTACATTCTCAATCACCATCGCGTGTGCCGCCGCCTTGATGTCGATCTGACCGTTGACCCGCCCCCGGACTTGGTCATCGAGACCGAAGTCAGCCGTAGCGCTGTGTCGAAATTGGGTATCTACTCGGCGCTTGGCGTTCCGGAAATCTGGCGCTGGCGGAAAAAAGGGTTGGCGGCATATTCGCTCGACGCTGACGGCAAGTACGTCGAACGCGAATTCAGCCTGAACCTGCCCATCTTGCGTGTGAAAGACCTGGAGCAGTTTATCGACTTCGAGATGGCCGCCGACGAACTTGCCTGGATTCGCAGGTTCCGCTCCTGGGTGCGCGAGCGGTTCGTTGCAACCTAATGATGATTGAACTTCGACGATGTCCCGATTGCGGCGCTGACCTGGCCGTCGATGCGCCGAGCGGGCTGTGCTCGGCCTGCCGCTCGAAACCGCGTCCCGAAAGCCGCTCGCCGGGCAATCTGGCGGAGACCTCGCCCTTGGGCTCGCGCTTCGCCGCCCGAAGAACTGGCCCGGCGCCTTCCCGCAACTCGAAATCATTGAGTTGCTCGGGCAGGGCGGCATGGGCGCCGTTTATAAGGCCAAACAGCCAACGCTCGACCGGCTGGTGGCCGTCAAAATCCTGCCCACGGAAATCGCCGCCGACCCGACGTTCGCCGAACGGTTCACGCGCGAGGCTCGGGCACTTGCCCGCCTCAATCATCCGAACATCGTGGGCATCTACGACTTCGGACAGGCCGATGGGCTTTATTACTTCATCATGGAATATGTGGACGGCGCCAGCCTGCGCCAGCTCATCGGAAATCGCCAGCTCGCGCCGCAACAGGCACTGGCCGTCGTTCCACAAATCTGCGAAGCGCTGCAATTCGCTCACGACGAAGGGATCGTCCACCGCGACGTGAAGCCCGAAAACATCCTCATCGACAAGCGAGGCCGCGTGAAGGTCGCCGACTTCGGGCTGGCGAAGCTCTTGGGCCTTTCGGCCGATCAGGCGACCCTGACGCGCGTCGAACAGGTGATGGGCACACCGCTTTACATGGCGCCCGAGCAAGTGCAAGGCTCGCACGCCGTCGACCACCGGGCCGACATTTACTCCTTGGGCGTCGTATTCTACGAGATGCTCACCGGCGACCTGCCGTTGGGCCGCTTTGCTCCCCCTTCGCAAAAAGTTGACGTTGACGTGCGGCTCGACGAAGTCGTGCTCCGCGCGCTGGAGCGCGAACCGGAGCGGCGCTACCAGAACGCCAGCGACGTGAAGACGGACGTTGACGCGATCGTCGCGCGGCCGGCACACACGCTGGCGGCATCGGCCACGAGCGATGCGAAGAACACCTGCGCGACCAAGGTTCGCCGAGCGGCGATCGGCCTATTCATTTTAGGCGTCGTCGGTTGCATCGCCTCGTTCGTCTATTTGATCGCGCTGGTGTCGTTAGTGCAAAACACGTCCGCGCACGGGCAAAAGGCCTACCACAATGCATACGACTTGATCGTCGTCTTCGCCGTCACGCTCGCATTGAGCGTGCTCACGATGTTTGCTGCTTGGAAGATGCTTCGCTTCCAGGGGTACGCTCTCGCGGTGATCGTGAGCGCGCTGGCGATCACTTCGTTGTCCATCGTGGGTCTTCGCGGACTTTGGACTTTGGACTCTCGTGCAGCTCCGGCGATTGTCACCGATTCGTTGTCCATCGTGATTCTTCTGTTATTCATCGTGAGTCCTCCCGTCGGCGTCTGGGCCCTGGTGGTACTATTGCGACGCGATGTCAGGTCCGAATTCTCGGCCGTGCGGAAGGCACGGCAGGATGCTCGCCGGCCCGAGCGCGAGATGGGACGTCACAGGAATGTGGTACCGCTCGTGACGGTGCTGACGGCGTTGGTATGCCTTTTGGGCATGGGAACCGCGTTTCTCCCGTGGGCCGAGATCTCGATGGCGACGTTCGGCAAACCGCCCGCGAGCGCCATTGGTTTCATGTGGTGGCAAGGAATGTTTGTTGGCTTCGCCTTCGTGGCCATGGCAGCCTTGTTGATGGCGACCGTGAGCATGGCTCGAATGCCGGCCTGGCGACCTGTGGTGGTTGGCACGGGCGCGCTGGCGGTCATCGCCGCGGCCGCACATTTTCTCGCCGAATTCAGCCGCGGCGACCTGCCGGTCGAGCCGCTTCTTACGGCCGCGCACCACAGAATCCACATTAACGGGAAAACGCCCAGCACGATCCGGGAGGCGAACCTCACCGCGACACGCCGCAATGGCGCCTATCTCGCCATGCTTGTTGCCGCGGGCGTGCTGATGCTTACGGTTGTGGAAACGGCCGTCGCGCACGCACCAGATCGCAGCCCGGCTGACGGTGGCCCGTCGGCCGACGTGGCGGGGCCGCCCGGACGGGGATAGAATGGGGGCGAGACACATTGCCCGAGGATTTTCGCATGGCGACCGTCGAAAACAAAACTGTGCTTCACGCCGAACGCCGGATCGTGCTGTCGGGCATCTCCTGGCAACTCTATGAAGAGTTGCGCGAGAATGAAGACAACTGGCACGTCCGGATGGCCTACGACAACGGAAGGCTCGAACTCATGAGTCCCTCGCCCAGTCGCGAAGTCATCAAGAGGCTAATCGGCCGGATGATTGAAGCGTTTACGGCGGAACTGGCCATTCCCTTGCGTAGCCTGGGGTCGACGACCTGGAAGCGTCGCGAGCTTGGCAAGGGATGTGAGGCCGACGAATGTTATTACATTCTCAATCACCACCGGGTCCGGAGCCGCCTGGACGTCGACCTGTCGATCGATCCTCCGCCGGACCTGGTCGTCGAGACGGAAATCAGCCGCAGCGCCGTCCGACGGATGCGCATTTATGCGGCGCTCGGCGTTCCAGAGATTTGGCGCTGGCGTAAGAACGCGCTCACCGCGTACTCGCTTGGTGCGGATGGAAAGTATGTCGAATGCGAATTCAGCCTCGATCTGCCGATGTTGCGTGTGAAAGACTTGGAGCCATTCCTCGATTTTAATTTGTCGGCCGATGAAAGCGCATGGATTCGCACGTTTCAAGCCTGGGTGCGGGACCGATTCTTGGCGAGTTAGACGGTGATGTTCCCACATTCGTCACTCGTCGCGCAATTCGACAATGGAGCCGTCGCGCAGGCCGGCGCGCAGGCGGTGGCCGTCGCTGGTCCACGCCAGGGCGATGATGGGGCTATTGTCGCTTTCCGATAGATTGGCGCGCGGAAGCGTGACGATCTCTTGGTCCGTGAGCACATCCCAAAGCTTGATCTCGCGGCCTGCAGCCGTGGCCCGCAGCTTTCCATTGGGACTGAATGTCAGCGCATTGAAGATGGCCCTCGCTTCCCTCGGGTCAAGCTCGCGCTGCCGTCTGCCGGTCTCGACGTCCCAGGATTGGACGGCATTCGCCGCCGCCGAAATCACCGTCTTACCATCGAAACTGAAGGCCAAAGCGTTGATGGCGATGGTATGCCCGGCGAGCTTGAAGAGCTCGGTGCCGCTTGACGCGTCCCACACATGAATCGGAACTGGTATCTCTGGGATGGGTCCACGGCGCGCCCTCATGCGTGCCGCGATCTCCTTAGGCTGGTGGGCCGAAGCGACGATGCGGCCATCCGGACTGATTGCCAGGGCTTCGATCCGGCCGTCATGCCCGCGATAGGTGCAGACTTCGGCCCAACGACTGAGGTCCCATACCTTCACGTCGCCATGCACACCGCCGCTCGCCAGCCGCGTGCGATTTTCGCGTTCGGCCGCCGCCCGTGCAAGTTCCTTTTCGTCTGTTTCGCGGATGGCCGATGCGCGCGCCTACTCCTTCTCGTCGCGCTCTTGCTCGGCCAGAGCACGCTGGTCGGCTTCGCGCTCCAAGGCATGACTTGCCCTGACGAAACCGAGCGCCGCGCCGCCGATCAAGCCCGCAAAGAGGCGGAGCGATCGCTGTACTTTAATCGGATCAATCTCGCGCAGCAGTATTGGGTCGGCGACAACCTGCCGCAGTCCCGTAGGATGCTCGATGCCTGTCCGGCGGAGCTGCGCGGCTGGGAGTGGCGCTATCTCGATCGGCTGCACCACGGCGACCTGCTCACCCTGCCCGGCAATGGACAGTTCACCAGGTCGCTCTCGTTCAGCCTTTTGCACGTGCGCGCTGCGGATCTTCGTGAAAACGCGGACTTCTTGAACGCCGGAAGTGCGCCGCGATCTGGTGCAACGTTGCACCATCCGACCCACCAAAGGTTTAGGGTTCAGGCAAATCGTGGCAGCCTTCGAACTGCGTTGGCAGCCTTCGAAAAAACGCAAAACAAACGCGGTCGTCTTGGCGAAACGGTTGGCCGCCTTCCAATTTGGCCGGTCAGGTTCGCGGCGGGCAACGGTCGAAGATGGCCTAATCCGACGAACGCCTCGTCAGGCGGAACCGCTACGCGGGCGCCGGCGTCCGCTTCGGCTTGGCCACCGGCTTCTTGCGCTCGGCACGCGGCGCGCGCGCGCCCTTCGTCTTCGCCATAGGCTTGTCGGCCAGCGCGCCTGCCTCGTCGTTTTCCGGCGGTGCGGCGACCTTCGGTTTGTCGGGCATCGCGGCCCCTGCGGCAACGCTTTGTTTCTGGTCGGCCTTGGGGGCGTCAGCGGCGGCCTGCCCTGGTTGCTGGCCGCCCGCGTCGCCTTTGGCGGCGTCGCCCGGCTTGGCCTCGGGGACCACCTCGATCGGCTTGGCAAGCTCCGCTGCCAAAACCCGTTCGGCTGCCTCCTCTTCTTCGTCGCTCATGGGCAGCGCGCCGGTGTCGGCCAACAAATAACCGGCCCAAAAGAACGGGTGCTCCGCGAGGGGCGCGTGTTGCTGCGGCGTGAGCTTCAACCGGGGCTCGGCCGCCACATTGACCTCGCTTCTGGAAACGATCTGCACGCTGCGCTGCCAGGCGTCGGAAGCCGTGGTGTGCGGCAGCTCTTGGGCGAATTCACGCACCAGATCGACGCTGGTTTGCCCGCCCGTCCGCCAGCGGCTGATCAGCACCGTCCGCGCGCCGCTGCCCATCAGCCCGCAGAGCGTAAAGAAAATATCGCTGCCAGAGGCGTCTTTCGCTCCCGCCTTCATCGACCGTTCGGCCGCGGTGCGGAACGCGGGCAAGATGACTTGCTCGGGGCCGTGGAAGGGCAGGGCCATCCATTCGAGCAGCGTGCTGCCCGGCGCCTTCGCGTCGACCTGTACCGGCGACCAGCCGTAGCCGGGCGCCGCGGGGGCGACCTCGCTGAGCACGATCAGGCGGTCGAAGAGCGAGGCGTACAGCGCCCCCGGAGCGGGCGGTTTGTCGCGGATGGCCACCGCATCGGGAATGGCACGCGCGATGTCGTCGAAGGCCGCGTCGGTGAGTTCGGCGTCGTCGCGGGGAAACAGCCGGCCCAAGGCCACCACCATGTTGCCGCGCGTCTTTCGCCGCTGCGTATCGCCGATGGCCAGCCCCACCGTGGGCGCGTAGCGGACGCGCGTGTGATGGATGAGCGGCTCCGAATGCTCGCCCACCATCACCGGCAGGGCCTCAAAGGGAATGTACCAGAGCTGTCCGTCGGGCACGATCACCAATTCGTTGAGCGTTCTTGCGGAACTGTTTTTGGCGCGCGTGCCCGCGCGGGGCATCAACACGTTCAACACCTCCTGCGCCGGCCTGCGCCAGGCGTCGGAAAGGTCGTCGAGCTTCATCACCTTGTTCTGCTCGAAGTTGCCCCACTTCTGCATCATGCTGGTGACGTTCATCGGGAAGCGTTTGTTCGCTTTGAACTCCCAGTAGTCGTACTTCTCTTTCTCCAGATAAAAGGCGTAGGTGTAGCGGCTGGTGGTGAAATAGACCAAAAGCCCTTGGCCTTCGACGAGCGATTCTTGCACGCTCTTGAACGACCGCACGGGCGGAAAGACCAGGCTGGCCGGCTCCCGTCGCAGCGCGATTTGCCGCAAGATCAACTCCTGGTCGCCGGTGAGCTTGTAAAAGTCGGCCAGCATCTGCGACTGCTGCGACGCCACTTCCTTGTCTTCGGGCGCCAAGGGCAGCTTCTGCAAATCGGCGCGCAGCTTCTTGGCCTGGCGCGATTTCTGCTCGTAGACCGGATACCGCGCCAGGATGCTGTGCCGCTGCAAGCGCGCGACCTCGTCGAGCGCCGACTCGGGCCCTTCCAACAGCCAACGCAAATTGAGCAACCGCCCCCCCACTTCGGTCGTCGAGAGAAAGAGATGGCGACGGGCCAAGTCGGCGATTTCCATCGCCCGTTCGTGCTCTTTGTTTTTTCTCACCAGCGCCGCCTCGAACCAATTCTGGAAGGACGGGAGGTGCGGCACGGTCAACACCGATAGAGACTCCAACGGGTCCATCATCCAATCGACGGGCGTGGGCTCGCGCAGCATGTGGGCGTAGAGATCCATCGCCACCCGCTCGGTAACGAGCTCCGTGGTCCAAAGATTGTCGACGAGGTTGATCTGATAGAGCCACAGCGAACCGACGGTCTGAAACGCCATCGCGGCGGTCAGCGCGACGTTGCCGGCGTCGACCAGGCCGAGGTCGTAGGAGGCGATGGCCTTGAGGTGGTTCATGCGGGCGCCGATCTTGCCCGCCGGCATGCTGGTGTGCAAGGTGAGCGCGGTCGCCTGAGTCAACGACGCCGACGCAAGTGGCGGCGCGCCCATCAGCAACTGGTTTTCGGCCGTCGACAGCAACAGCGAGGCGTTCAATTGCGTCAAGCCTTGCGCCGTGGCCCAACCGATGGCCGGCAGCAACGGCACATAGGGCAGCTTGGGGTTCGACAGGAAATGGACCAACGCTCCGTAGCGCAGCGCCTCTTCGACGATGCCGTAATTCGAGAACTGGGCGGCAGACCACGACGCTTCCAGAAAGTGGGTCTGCGCCGCTTTGTAATTGCCGGCCACCATATCGAGCCGCCCGAGCTCGAGATGTACGACACAGGTGAAGGGATGGTCGAACGCGCCCGCTACGAGTTCGGCCTTCTCCAGCACTTTGCGGGCCTGGGTGTCTTTGCCCGCCGCGGCATAAGCCAATCCGAGCTGCACGTCGACCCAGGCCTCCGACCAATGGTTGGGCCAGGCCGGCCGCTGCCCCAGCGTCTGCACCAGCAGCCGGGTGGTTTCCATGTGGGGACAGGCCGGTCCCAGCAGCTCGCGCCACCGGTTAATGGCCAGGCAGCTACAGCGCACGATCTCTTGGACGTTGATCGGCATCAGCACGGCCGGCTGCACGATGCCGCCGTTGAACACCGCCGCGTTGTTGTTGATGTTGCCCTGCTGAATGTTGATCGTGGGCGGGTAACTGCCCACGGCGGTCACGCGCTGGGTCGCATACCAGGGCACAACCACAAGTTGCTGCGGCGAGGCCGGCACGATGACGGGCGGAAACTGGACCGACAACATCCAGGTGTTGAAGCGGATCAACAACAGCAGCGCATTTTCATAGTGAAAACGGGCCAGGGTATGGTTGCCCATCTGGTAGGCGCATTCGCCGTGCATCGTCTCGTAACAGATCGAATCGATCCACAGCCCGCCGGCCGCCGGGTTCTTGATGGCGTTCTGCGAGAAGATGTTCAAGGCCTGGTCGGTGGCCACGTAATTGCCGTCGTAGTAGCCGGCGAACGTCAGGAAGTACGCCGGCGGCGGCTGCGACTGGGCTCCCTGCTGCAGAGATTGGGCTCCTCCCTGCGCCAGCGCGCTTTGGGCAGCCGTGGCCCAAACCACCAACATCAAGATCGTGACGGCGCCGCAACGGCGGTCGCGGGGCGGCAAACAAACTCGCAGGGGAGTATTCATGGCCGGCTCCAGAAGAAGGCGGGGATTCACTATCAGCATACCGTCTGGCGTCGGATGTGGGAACTACCTGGCGAGGGTTCGGGGTTCGGGGTTCGGGGTTCGGGGTTCGGGGTTCGGGGTTCGGGGTTCAGGGTTCGGGGTTCAGGGTTCGGGGTTCAGGGTTCAGGGTTTCGAGGTCTTGGTCTTAGCGATTCGAGTACCGATCCCGCGAAGCGTTGCCTCATCCCTCATCCCTCATCCCTCATCCCTCATCCCTCATCCCTCATCTGAATCCTGAACCCTGAACCCTGAACCCTGAACCCTGAACCCCGAACCCTCTTCCGCTAAAGTCCCCCGCACATTCGGGCCGATAAGGTGCTTGTCGATTGTACCGCTTTTGCGGACGAGGCGTTTTCGGTTGATTTTGCGATAAGCCGGGCGGTTCGCGCACAGCACGGCGCTTTGGAGAACTGGCGATGTGGTTGTCATCGAATCCTGGATCCACCAGGCGGCGTCTGCTTGGCAGCTTCGGCCTGGCGGCGGCGCTGGGACTAAGCGGCTGCCAGTCGGACATTGGCGGCCAGACGCTTCCCAGCCCCTACTGGCAGACCGACGATGTGCAGTATTTTCCGCCCGGACCTGAGTTCAAACTCTCCCGCGAGGCGGCGGCCATGAAGGCCTTCAAGCAAGACGCGGCGCGTGCGGGCCAGCCCGTGCAACCGGCCGCGCCGGCCCCGGCCCCGGCCGAGGCCGGACCCGCGCCCGCCGACGCCGGTCCGTAACGTCAAGTCAAGCGGCGGCGGTCGGCCTGGCCAAGCATGCCTTCACCGGCCGCCGCTCACAGGTTTCGTCGGGTGACGATCGCGTTGGCCAGCCAGACGCCATCTGGGCGGCAGGTCTGACGGGCGATTCATCGTTGCCAAGGGGGGACGGCGCCCGTCGCTGCCTGGCGTCCTCGGTTGGCTTGCCAACAGGCCTTCCTGGGACGCCAGGCGAGCGCGGGTCTTTTGGAGGAGGACCTTGCGCGCCAGCATCAAACAAACTGCCTGGCGAGGGACAACGGCTCTACCGGCCAAAGCAACAGGAATTGAACGAGGGCGGCGCCAGCTTGGTCGAGATCGACTTGCTGCGCGCCGGCGAGCACGTGCTCAACGTGCCAAGCAGTCGCATTCCACGCGCGTATCGGACTCCTTACCGCGTGTGCGTGCGGCGCGGTTGGCGTCCGCGGCGGGTCGAGCGTTACCGCGCTCCGCTCGAAAAACGTTTGCCGAAGATTCAGATACCCCTGCTCGAAACGGATCAGGATGTGACGCTTGACCTGCAATCTCTGATTGAACTATGCTATCGCAATGGCCGGTACGATCGGATCGATTACACCGTCGATCCCGGTTCTCCGTTTGATCCCCCAACCGCCGCTTGGGCGAATGAACTGCTGAAGGCGAAGGGGCTGCGGTAGTACCGGAGACCGAGATGATCCACTGCAAGCGATGCGGCGGTGAAGTGGTCCAAAAGCCGGTCGCGCGTCTCATGCTGGTCGGCGTCGCCATGCTCGCGGGCGCCGGCTTGGGCGCCGGGTCGCCGATGCTTTGGGTTCCGGCCGCGGTTCTTGGCCTGACGGGAATCTATCTCCTCATCTGGGCGCTCGCCGGTCGGGGGCGATGGTGCCGGGGTTGCAAGCGATTCGACCGCGTGTAAGCGGTAGCTGAGCTGAACTGCTGTTGCCATCGCCGATTCAGGTGGAAAGATGGGCGACGAGCCGGTCGCCGGCCCAGGCCAGCACGCGGCCGTTTGTCTTAATCTTCCTCTCAAGCGTCGTCATCCTCGCGGTCGATAGCTCCGATACGACCCGTACTTTCGACCCGCGACCGAGGTCCCGCTCATGCGAGTTTCTTTCCGCCAAATCGCCAAAGGCGTTTACGGCGGCCACCTGCCGCGCGATGTCGCCGCGGCGGTGGCGCTGGGAGTTTTGCTGGGCGCCGTCACCGGCGGAAATGTCTCCTGGATTGCCCTGCTGCTGGCGGCCATCCTGTTGAACGTTCACACCCGGCTGTTCTTGGCGGCCTGGCTGGCAAGTCTGTTGCTGGCCTGGTTGGCCCGCGGCAGCCTGGACCGACTCGGCCGCCTGATGCTCGACGGCACGCCGCTGGGACACGCGATTGGACAACTGGGCGACGGCGTTTTCGTTGCTCTGCTGGGCTGGGACCAATACGCGTTCGCCGGCGGAGTCGCGGCGGGCTCCGTGCTGGCGGCGGCCGGCGCGCTGGCGGCCTACCGGTTGACTCGCTACCTCTGGCTGTCGCAACGTCCACACGATCCTGATTTGCCTCCCAGCCCGATCGCATTCGACGTGCCCGCGACGCCAGTGCATACCGGGCAGGCGGCGCTCACCGAGGCGCCTGCCAACGCGGGGCCACTCGTGCGGATCTGGCTCGGACCATCCCAACGCGAGCGATCGTTGCGTCGCACGATGCAGCCCCGGCGGCTGCGGCGCCACGGTGCGCCGATGGCAGTCGCGGCATCGCTCGCTCTCGTGGCGGCATGCTGGTGGCTCGCCGGCTCGATGGCCCGGCAAGAGCTTTTGCGTACGCTGTCGGCTTGCAACGGCGCCGAGGTGTCGGCCGGCGGCCTCGACTTGTCGATGGCCAGCGGCGACTTTACCATCCGCGATCTGCGCGTCGCCGATCCCCAACGGGCCGGTCGCGATCGTCTTTGCGTCGGCCTGGTCCAAGGAAAGTTGTCGCCCGGCCTGCTCCTGCGTGGTCACCTCGACGTGGAGCGGTTGGCGTTGAGCCAGATCCGGACCGATCTTCGTCGGGCAGGACACGCCGCTTCGTCCCCGGCCTGGTCCGGTTTCTCAGAGACGGGTGAGGAATCCGTCCCATCGTCGTCTTCGTGCGATACCGCTCTCGACGCCTCCTTACCTTGCTGGAAAAATGTCTGCCGGCAGCTTCGCGCTTTGCAACGACTGGTCGTGGCCGTCGAAGGGCTGGCTGGGGCCGAAAGTGCCGGGCCGGACAGCGGCACGACGCAGCGTCGGAGCGAGTTGGGCGTCCGTCGGCCGCGGCTACGAGTGCGGCAGGCGCGTGTTGCTGATCTGGCGAACTGTTCGGGCCTGGGCCGCAAATCGCTGTTGCAACTGACGGAGCTGACCAGCAATTCGGCGATCTCATCCTGCCCGGCCGAGTTGAAGGTCGTGGTTCCCCGGTTCGGCGCCGAGTTGCGGCTGATCTTCTCGCAGAAAGGCCCTGGCTCGAAGCATAGGCTCGAATGCTCGGCCTACGATCTCGACCTGCCGTCGCTATTCGGCGAGGGCCACGTGGGCCGCGTGCGCGTGGCCTCCGGGCGAGCTCGACTGTCGGGCGAAGGTTCGCTCGATCGCCGCTCGCTCGATGTCCGCTTGACCGTCGAAGCAGAATCGCTGGCCGCCGAGGTCGTCGGCCGGCGGCGGTTGGCCGGCATCGAACCCGATCTCTGGAACCGCGGCGTCGAGCGGTTGGATGCCTTCAAGACCGATCTCGTGTTGGCGGGCGACTTCGCTTGCCCGACGCTGGGTCTGGAAAGCCAGCTTCTCGTCGAGCAATTCCAACAACATCTACGTGCGGTGGGCGAATATGCACTGGTCGATACGCTCCATCACCAACTTGCTCGAAAGCAGCGCCCCGAGGTCGAGTCGGCGGTAATGCAAGCCAGCGCCGTCGAACCGCAATTGAATCCTACTCGACCGGGCTGGGCGGAGTTCACCCAGGACGCCCAGGCGGCCGGACTTGCCCATCCGGAACCGCCGGCCGCATCCGCGGTCATCGCCTCCGATGAGGCGGTCCAACAACCCGTCAACTATCCCGCGACGGCCCATCCTTTCGACGATTCACCGCCGGGACCAACCGTTCCGCCAACCGCAACGGCACAAGCGGCGGAGGAGGATCCGGGGTTCAGCGATCCAAACTCGGAACCGCCGGTTCCGCCAGGGGCCACGGCGCCGGAGTCCGCGCCAACCGCGCGCCGGCTGCCCGGTCCTGTCAACATGGTTGTCGGGCACGATCCGATGGCCTCGATTCCGGCGTCCTTCGACAGTGTCGGCACGACGGCGCCGGAAACGGGCCGGCCGCCGCGTGCGAGCTTGCTGTCGCGCTGGGCCGCCGGTTTGCGTCAGCGGTTCGCTCCCGCGTCTACAACGCCGGATACGGAAGTCCGCACGGAAGCGCCGCCCGACGACGCACAGACCGGACCACCGGAGCGCGTCATCCCGGCGGCCGCCAGCGAAGCCTGGTACCATCGCCGCTGGCGCTGAGCGTCAATACGTGCGCGGATCGGGCGACCGCTGTTTCCACTCCAGGAACAATTGCCGGCACTCCTCCGGCAGCACTCCTGAAGCCAGCACCAGCCGGCTGCCGCTGAGCCGGACCAGCTCGTGACACGACAGCCGCAGCTCGTTGAAGCCGGCCGACGTGGCATCGTCGATCGTGGCGCCGTACACCACCTTGCCCGCGCGGGCCCAGTGCAAGGCCGCCGTACACATCGGGCACGGCTCGCAAGTCGTCGCGACCAGCGCGTCGGGAAAATGGATTCGGCCCTCCGCGCGGCAGGCCTCACGCAGTGCGGCGATTTCGGCGTGGGCCGTAATGTCGTTCGTGGAAAGAACGACGTTGTGGCTGAGCGCCACCAGGCGGTCGCCGACGGCGATGGCACAGCCGAACGGGCTTTCGCCGCGCTCGATGCCGGCGCGGCACTGGTCGATGGCCAGCCGCATCAAGTCTTCCGGTTCGATCATTCGTCTTGCGGCCCGGCGGAGTCTTCCATGCCCTCGATGTAACGCCGCAACCGCTCCAGCTCATCGGTCATGTGCCGCAGCTTGAGCATGTTCTCCACGCGTTTGAGCAATTCCAGCTTGTTTACGGGCTTGCTCAGGAAGTCGTCGGTGCCGGCGTTCACGGCCCGTTCGATGTCGCCCAGCTCGTTGAGCGCCGTGACCATCAGCACCATGATGCCCCGCGTGGCCGGGTTGCTCTTGAGCTGCTTGCAGACCTCGAAGCCGCTCAGCTTGGGCATCATCACGTCGAGCAAGATCAAGTCGGGCCGGAAGCTCTCGACCTTCTTGAGCGCGTCTTGCCCGTCGACGGCCACCGCGGTCGTGCAATCGATGTCGCTTAGATAGACCTCCAGCAACTCGACGTTCGTCGCGTTGTCGTCGGCGATCAGGATGCGGTTCTGGTCGGCTGGTTTGTCGGGCATGGCAGTTAGTTTGTTCCCTCTCCCTCCGGGAGATTCGTAGGGTGGGACCAGCGAGCTTGCGAGCGCCGGCCCACCATCGTT